>DATAKV010000412.1:0-7135 GCA_036261375.1 Anaerolineales bacterium | reverse complement strand
CCGCAGGCTTTCGATCATGCTGGGCTGCGCTTCTTGGTTCTCTGCATATTCCTTTGGCTCCTTGATGAACAGGAACACGATCAGCGCCGCGACCACCACCAGCGCCGAGCCCAGCCAGAACGGGAACGCAGGACTCAAATTGTAGAGCATGCCCCCGGTCTGCAGTGCGACGATGGTCCCGATGCCACCCATGAAGTTGATGATGCCATTCGCCTGGGAGCGCTTCTCGGACGGAGTAATATCCGGCATGAGCGCTACCACAGGCGTGCGCCACAGCGCCGCGCTCAACAACAGCGTGCTCGTGCAGGCGACAAATAATGGGAGGACTGCTGCAATGGGGATGAGACCGAAGGCCAGCGCGCTGATCGGCGCGCCGACAAGAATAAATGGAATGCGCCGCCCGAGGGGAGTCCGCAGGCGGTCGGACCACGCCCCCACCGGCGGCTGAATGAACAGGGCCGCGATGTTGTCGAGGGTCATAAAGAACCCGATGAGCGCAGGTGCGAGGTTGAATTTATTTGCCAGAAGGATGGGGACGAACGCATTGTACACCCCCCAGATCACACTGACACCGAAGAACCCGAACCCGAGCAGAAAGATCTTGCCGTATCTGAATTTCATGTTGCCTCCATGAGAGCGGTTTTCGGTTGAAGGTTGCAGGTTCAAAGTCAAATGTCAGGTGTTATCCGATTCCTTCAGATCTTTCAACTTTATGCCTTCAACGAATTTCCGATCTTTTTCGCTCAATTCTGCTTTTTCGAGCATGTCTGGCCGCCGGTGGAATGTGCGCGCCAGGGCCTGTTCTCTGCGCCACTGGTCGATCCTGGCATGGTTGCCGCTTTGCAGGACGTCCGGCACCTTCCAGCCGCGGTACTCCGGCGGCTTGGTGTAATGGGGATATTCCAGCAGGCCCATGGAGTGCGAGTCATCCTGCGCGCCGGTCGGATCGCCGAGAACCCCGGGCAGCAGTCGGGCGACTGCGTCGATGACGATCAGCGCCGGCAGCTCGCCACCGGTCAGCACATAATCGCCGACCGAGATTTCATCGGTGACCAAATGCTCACGGATGCGCTCGTCCACGCCCTCGTAGCGGCCGCACAACAGGGCGATGCGCTCCTGGTGCGCCAGATCCTCGGCCAGGCGCTGGGTGAAAACGCGTCCCTGAGGGGTCAACAAGATAACGGGAACCGCTGGCGTCTGGGCTGGAGGCGTAGTCCGTCCCAAAACAGACTCGACCGCCTCGAACACAGGCTCGGGTTTCATGACCATTCCGCCTCCGCCTCCATACGGAGTATCGTCGGTGGTATGGTGTTTGTCATGGGTGTAGTCACGGATATTATGCACGCGCACCTCGATCAATCCCCGCTGGCGGGCGCGCTGCAGGATGCTGGATTCGAGGTAAGGGGGAAACACTTCGGGAAGAAGGGTGAACACCTCAAATTGCATGACAGGATTGTAGCATAAAGCCCTGGTTAAGAGAGAAATTACGAAGTGCCGCAGCAGAATTTATCGGAAGAGAAGTCATTTTTGCATATTTCTTATCCGAAGCTTAGTATAGGATTAGACTTGCGGCTCAGGCGGCTTGCACGGCTACAGCACGGATGGTAATATCATTTCTACCATGTACCTACCACGCAGCAGCAAATGGAGCATGACACGCCGCCGCAAACGTCCCAGTATTTTCGGCTGGGCCGTTTTTGGCCTGGTTCTGCTCTTTGGATATTACGTTAATTGGATCTATTTGCCTGAACAACCCAATCCCTTCGAGGCAACCCCCACACCTACACGCTCCCCAGAATCGCTTGCGAATGAAGCCCAGGCGCTCTTCCAGGATGGGAAACTGGCCCAGTCCATTGAAGCCTACGAGGAGGCGATCAAATCCTCACCCCAGGATCCCAGCCTGTATATTGCCCTGGCGCGCGTCCAGGTGTTTGCCGGCTTGCCGGGCGAGGCCCAGGCCAATGCCGAGAACGCCATCCTGCTGAGCCCGAACAATTCCATGGCCCATGCCGTGCGTGCCTGGGCGCTCGATTTTCAGGCGGGGCAGAATGGCAAGGCCCAGGAGGCGATCGACAAGGCCCTGGAGCTTGACCCCAACAATGCTATTGCGCATGCCTACCGGGTCGAGATCCTGATCGATTCCCAGACCTTCGACAACATCGACAAAGCCCGGGAAGTCTCCCGGACGGCGCTGGCGCTGGACCCGAATGCTCTCGAGACCCGCCGGGCCCGCGGCTATATCTTCGAAGCCACCGGCGATTATGAAAATGCGGTCCAGTTCTACCGGTCGGCGATCGAGCTGAATCCCAACCTGGCCATTCTGCATATGGAGCTGGGCCGCAACCTGCGCTTTATGGGGGTCTATGACGATGCGATCACAGCGTTCACATACGCAAACACTCTCAATCCCAGCGACCCGGAACCGGATTATCTGATCGCCCGCACCTATGCGACCATCGGTGAGTATGCCAAAGCCCTGCAGTATGCAGAAACAGCCGTAAACGATGACAAGACCGATGCCCGCTTTCGCGGCAATTATGGCGTTATGTTCTACCGTAACTTCAGGTACGCAGAAGCCGTGGAGCAGCTGCGGCTGGCCGTCGAGGGCGGGACGACCGAGGATGGTTTCCCGATCCAAGGCCTGGCATTGAACGACGACCCGCGCATTGCCGAATTTTATTACACCTATGGGCTGGCACTGGCTCGCACCAACCAGTGCGGGGAGGCACTGCCGATCGCCCAGAATCTGCAGTCGAAATATCCGGTTGAGATCGCCGCGGAAGATCCGACTGCCCAGATCATCCTGGAGGCGGCCAATACGATGATCACCGTTTGTGAGGAAAACCTGGCAAACCCGCCTACAGAGATGCCCTTGTCCACCGATGATGAGACTGCCGTCTCGCCAGAACCGACTGAAACCCCTGAACCCGAAATGCCTGAAATGGAAGCAACGGCCACACCATGAACGTATCGCCACGCCGTCCTCTTTTCAACCGCAGGCCGCAGTCCAATATCTACCGTATGTTCGTCTGGGTGGTAATGCTGCTCGGTGGTGTCTGGCTTCTCCAGCAGGTCAGCCGTGGGGATATTAAGCCGCTGTTCGAGCCAACGCCTATCCCAACCCGTACGGTCGCCTCCTTTCTGGAAGAGGGCAATGCGAACATGAAAGCCGGGAACCTGAATGGCGCCATCCTGGCCTATAAGGAGGCGCTCCGGCAGAACCCGAACGATGCCGAGACCTGGGCTGAGCTGGCGCGTATACAGACCTATTCGTCCGCATTTCTGATCACCAACCCCGAAAAACGGGACCGGCTGCTCGAGGCACTCGAATCGGCTACCAAGGCTGTCGAGCTCGCCCCGGAGAACAGCACGGTCCGCGCCATCCGGGCCTTCACCCTGGACTGGAACGCCGACTCGAACTTCCATAGCGCCGATGAAGTCCAGGACTTCATGCAGCAAGCCGAACAGGAAGCGCTGATCGCCCAGCAGCTCGACAATACCAACACGCTGGCGCTGGCCTATTATGCCGAGATCCTGCTGGACCAGGGGAAGTGGAACCAGGCCGAGCTGATCATCAAACAGGCGCTCGAGCGGCCAGATGCCAGCCAGTGGATGGATGTCTACCGCGTCAACGCCTATGTCCTGGAGACCCTGGGACAATACAACCTGGCCATCGCCGAGTACGAAAAGGCGATCGCCATCGAGCCGAACTTTACCTTCCTCTACATCCGCATCGGTGCGAACTACCGCCGCCTCGCCAGCGACGTCCAGAACCCGGATGCGGCGCGCCCGATCTACGAGCAGTCGCTGATTTATTTCGATAAGGCGGTCAAGATCAACCAGCAGATCAAGGTCCGGGACCCGGGTCCGCACCTCTCGATCGCCCGTACCTATTCCCAGCTGGGTGAATTCTTCATCGCCGCCCGGAACGTGCAGACAGCCCTGGAATACGAGCCAAATAATGCCGATATTTATGGACAACTGGGCATCATCTACTTCCGCTCGCGCAACTACGAAGGCTCGATCTTTTCCCTGAAATGTGCGATACGTGGCTGTTCGGGCGAGGAGTCGTGCCTCGGCCGCGGCCTGGAACGCTGCTTCCCGGATCTGGGTGAAAACCCGATCGATGTAACCGGGCTCGAGCTCCAGCCAAACACCATCGTGTATTACTACACTTACGGCTCGGTCCTGGCCGCCCTCAGCCGGCGGAGTGACAACAACTGCGGCGAGGCCCTGCAGGTGATGGATGAAGTTCGCGCCGAAGTGGATGATAATCCAGAAGAATATGCCGATGGGCGCGGCACCATCATCAGCATCGTGGAGGCGGCCGAGGAGATCTGCGCCTCGCTGGCGGCCGGGGAGGTGACCGATCTCTCGGTCACGCCGGAGTCGACAGTGACACCCAATCCCACGATCGAGGCCCTGGAGACCCTGATCCCCGACAGCTCCTCGACAACGACTCCTTAATTTTTCGAGATTTCTGTGTCAGAGTAATATAAGAAATTTGTCCGCCCTCTTGACTAGTACAATTGGTTCAATTATCATAAGATTAGCACTCAGAAGGCTCGAGTGCTAATTTCGTGATTATTCAAAAAACCAAACAATCCAATCAGGAGGTCTGACAATGGCAAGTAAATTGAAGCTGAAGCCCCTCGGCGGACGCGTGATCGTGGAACCGATCGAGCAGGAGGAAATGACCGCTGGAGGCATCATCCTTCCCGAAACAGCAAAGGAAAAACCCCACGAAGGCAAGATCCTGGCTGCGGGACCGGGCGACCGTGACGAGGATGGCGAACGCATCCCCATGGAAGTACAGGTTGGAGACAAGGTGCTGTACGCGAAGTATTCCGGCACCGAAGTGAAAGTGGAGGGCAAGAAACTGCTCATCCTGCGCGAAAGTGATATTTTGGCCGTAGTCGAAGGCTAATTCTGGAGGAATGAAAAATGGCTGCTAAACAACTTGTATTTTCTGAAGACGCCCGCCGCAAGCTGAAGAATGGCATGAACATGGTTGCCAACGCGGTGAGTGCAACCCTCGGCCCCAAGGGCCGCAACGTGGCTGTGGACCGCAAGTTTGGCTCCCCCACCATCACCCATGACGGCGTTTCCGTCGCCAAGGAAATCGAGCTCGAAGATCCGTTCGAGAATATGGGCGCCCAGCTGCTCAAGGAAGCCGCGTCCAAGACCAACGACATCGCCGGCGACGGCACGACCACATCTACCGTCCTGGCGCATGCGATCGTGAACGAGGGCCTCAAGGCTCTGGAGGCCGGTTACAACCCCATGCTGCTCAAGCACGGCATCCTGCAGGCGACCGAGACGGTCGTCGAGGAGCTGCGCAAGATGTCGGTCAAGATCGACACCAAGGAAGAGATCGCTTCCGTAGCGACCAACTCCGCCGCTGACGCTGAGATCGGCGGGCTGATCGCAGACGTGATGGACAAAGTCGGCAAGGACGGCGTTATCACCGTCGAAGAGTCGAAGTCCATGCAGTTCGAGACCGAGTTTGTCGAAGGTATGCAGTTCGACCGCGGCTACCTCTCGGCTTATTTCATCACCACCACCGATAAGATGGAAGCCGTGATCAACGAGCCGTACATCCTGATCAACGAGAAGAAGATCTCCGCCGCCCAAGACATCGTTCCCATCCTTGAAAAACTCGTCCAGATCGGCAAACGCGAGCTGGTCATTATCGCCGAGGACATCGATGGCGAAGCTCTCGCCACCCTTGTGCTCAACAAGCTGCGCGGCATGTTGAACGTGCTGGCTGTCAAGGCCCCCGGCTTTGGCGACCGCCGCAAGGCCATGCTGCAGGATATTGCCATCCTGACCGGTGGAACCGTGATCTCTGAAGAGACCGGCCGCAAGCTCGAGACCACCACCCTGCAGGACCTGGGCCGCGCCGAGAAGGTTGTCTCCGACAAGGAGAACACCACCATCGTCGGCGGCAAGGGCAAGAAGAGCGATATCGAAGGCCGCATCAAGGAGATCCGCGCTGAGATCGACAAGAGCACCAGCGACTATGACAAGGAAAAACTCCAGGAACGCCTTGCCAAGTTGAGCGGCGGCGTCGCCATCATCCGCGTTGGCGCAGCAACCGAGACGGAGATGAAGGAAAAGAAGCACCGCGTCGAGGACGCTCTCTCTGCCGCCCGCGCGGCTGTCGAGGAAGGCATCGTGCCCGGTGGTGAGATCTCCCTGATCAACGCCGCGACCAAGCTCGACAAGCTGATCAAGAATCTCGATAGCGATGGCAATGAAGAGACCAAGGTTGGCATCAACATCGTCAAGAAGGCACTGGAAGCCCCGATCCGCAAGCTGGCTGCCAATGCCGGCCAGGATGGCTCCGTGATCATCGACACCGTCCGCCGCACAGCCGCGGACAAGAAGAACAAAAATATCGGCTACAACGTCCTGACCGATGAATACACCGACATGATCGCAGCCGGCGTCATCGACCCCGTCAAGGTGGTTCGCGGCGCCCTCGAGAATGCCGCTTCCATCGCAGCCATGATCCTGACCACAGACGTGCTCATCACCGACATGCCTGAGAAGGATAAGGCCCCTGCCATGCCTCCGGGCGGCATGGGTGGCATGGATTATTAATAAACGTGTGGGGTCGGGCAGCTGCCCGACCCCACACGTTTTAATATATAATTCGGGGCGATGTTTTCCCAACGTACCTTCATCCCCATATCCCTGATCCTGTTGACCGCACTCGGGCTCTCCGCGTGCGCTTCTCTTTCCCCTGCCGAGCCAACCGCCACCCCATCGGCGACCTTTACTCCCGAGCCGTCGACCGCCACGCCGGAACCCCTGGCCCTGACCGTTAACGGCGAGGGTATTACAGTCGTTGAATTCGATGCGGAAGTGGCGCGCTATATCACTTCGCAGGAGGCACTTGGCAGAACGGTCGCCTCTGCGGATGCCACCAGCGCCGTGATCGAAGACCTTACCGCCCAGTTGCTCCTCGCCCAGGGCGCCCGCGCCGATGGGTTTAATCTCGACGATGTCGCTCTTCAGGCTCGCATCGATGCTCTGGCAGCCCAGATCAGCGGCGCGGGGAACCTGTCCGCGTGGCAGGCGGAGCATGGATACAGCGCGCAGACCTTCCGGTCTGCGTTGAAGCGGGGGG
>DATAKV010000411.1:0-2768 GCA_036261375.1 Anaerolineales bacterium | reverse complement strand
ATCAGCCCAACACGGTCGGTATCCTGCCGCGTCGTTGGAAAGTGGGTGATGTGCGTGAAGTATTTTCTGTGGCGACCGTTCCAGTCCTGGCGATCACGAGAGGTAAGCCGGACGGTGTTATCAGGGAATTGATCGCCTGTTTACAAAAGTAGATTATCGTTGAATACAGCCCGCATTGTAAAGCGTTTTTTTTTGTTCCCCTTGACAGAACCTGACGTCGGGAGTATTATCCTCGTAAACTAGTTTGTAACGCAAACAAGTTTGTAAAGGAAAATACCATGCAAACAAATTTTTCAGATGTCGAACAGCGCGTAAAACGCTACTGGTTTAGCGATGGGATCGCGGAACTGTCCGGCGGGGGCATGTTCCTGCTCCTGGGGATCTACTTTGCCCTTCAACAATTTCTCGGGCAGGACTCGACGGTGGGTGGCCTCCTGCAGGCCAGCCTGGCCCTGATGATGATCGGAGGCGCCTATCTCAGCCGCCGGATGGTCAATTCGTTGAAAACCCGGATTACATACCCGCGTACCGGCTATGTCGAATATCAAACCGACCCGAAAGCTGCATGGTCGCGACCCATCCTTGTGATGCTCCTGGCCTTTGCCATCTCCGCCCTGTCGATCGCCTTCGTGCGCATGTTCCAATCTTTCGACTCGATGGTCGCTGTGACAGGAGTTGTGGTGGGCATGATCCTGGTGCTGCTGCGGGCAAAAGTATCTGGCCTGGCGAGATTTTACATCCTGGGCGCTGTTTCGATGATCCTTGGCATCGTCCTCTCGATCAGCGGACTTCCAAACGGATACAGCCTGGGGCTCTTCTACGGCCTCATGGGTGTATGCTTCATGATCTCCGGCGGGTTGACGTTACAGCACTATCTGAACGAAAACCCCCTGCCGGAGTAGGAAAGAAATGGATGAAACCCTGCGCAGCGTTACGGACCTGGATCGTCTCATCCATGAACCGGCGCGGCTGCTGATCGTTACCATCCTGTCCGCCGCGGCCAGCGCTGATTTCCTCTTCCTGCAGCGTGAAACCGGCCTGACCAGGGGCAACCTTTCCGCTCATCTCAGCAAGCTTGAAGAAGCAGGCTATGTCAAGATCGAAAAAACGTTCAAAGGGAAACTACCTTTGACCGTCTGCAAGCTGACAGCAGCCGGGCAGAAAGCTCTCCAGCAATACCGGCAGCAGCTGCAGGAATTTATCCAAAAGACAAGTTAAGAAGGGACCGGTGCTAGCACCGGTCCCTTCTTAACTTAAAGCCGAATTTGTTCCATTGCACCATTCACATAACTTTGAATGGAAGAACCCACTTGCAGGCGAGGATCGCTTTCGTATAACTGGCGAACTCGATCAAACTCAGGAACATCCGTATGGGTGAGGTCTGCCAGCTGGTCGAGCAGCGACAGATCATCGGGCGGAAGGGATGCATAATCGGCCAGGATCAGCCCCCAGCAGTCCCAGGGAAGAAGCTCCACCTTGTTGAGCGCGGCCACGTCCCGAATGAAATCTCCCTTGACGAAGTCCATACCGTGCATATCGAAGATCCCGAATTGATCCTGATTGGCCTGCCCAGACCGGCACATCTTCCACGCCGCGCCTCCCACGATAAACTGGTCGCGGGGCACGTCGAGCGTGTCGAAGGAAATTCCCAAAGCGGCACTCTGTAGTTCGTCGAGCTGGGCATCCACCAGGATCCAGCGCTGCTCGGCCTCGTTCCAATATTCGCAGACCCAGTGGTCTTCGTAATGATTCGGAAGGAAGTACGATCCGAAGCCACAGCGCGGGCGGGCAGGGATTCCCTTGGATTGCAGCATGGAGGCCAGGGTCACGGAGAAGTCACGGCAGTTCCCGACGGTCTTCCGGTCGAGGGGCCGGGGTGTCGTCAGCGGGCCGGGATCGAGCTCGAGAGTTCGCTCGAGTCGGCGCTCCATGCTGCGCAGCTGGACTTCCGCCTGGCGTTCGCCTGTTAGACTCAGCCCATAGCGCTCAGTCCAGAACACATGGACGATCAATCCCTGTACTATCTGGACGAGAGAGGGAATATCGGACGGGAGGCCGGTGTACAGGTCCGCAAAAGGACCCGGGTCGGTGATCTTTCCAAAATGGGAAAAGTAAGTCAGGTCAGTCATGGGAGGTATTTCCTTTCGTGAAAGGAAGTCTATTCCAAAGGCCTGTCAAAGGCAAGAGAGGTTTTTTGCCCTGGTAACAGGAGTGCTCCGGCAATAGGGCGCAGGCAGTATCTGTGATACCATACGCATATGCCAAGACCTGTATCGCCTATCCGCCGTGAGTGGGTGGATCCTGCAGTTTGTTCGCTGGAGTACCGGCTGAAGATCATTGGCCGGCTGCCCTTCTTTCGACATCTGCCGTCCCAGGAAATCGAAAAGATCAATCGCCTGTTCGAAGATCGCGATATTGCGGCGGAACAGGGGATCTATTATGAAGGTGATCCTGCAGAGAACTTATACCTGGTGGCAATGGGCAAGGTAAAGCTGATGCGCCACACCTCATCGGGACGGGATGTGCTCCTTGACATTTTGCGAGGAGGCGAGTATTTCGGAAACCTGACCGCCATCAGCGGCCGGGGCTATATGGAGACCGCTATTGCTCAGACAGATGGCTGCATCCTGCAGATCTCCTCACAGAACTTTGAAAAGATCCTCCAGCATCATCCGGATGTCATGATGAAAGTCTTAAAAGCTGTGGGCCAGCGACTGGAAGAATTCCAGGAAGTCATCAAACAGTTAAGTGTCTACACGGTCGACCAG
>DATAKV010000404.1:0-1720 GCA_036261375.1 Anaerolineales bacterium | reverse complement strand
CTGACGGGGATGGCACATTTGGCGTGACCACCGGCGGCCTGAATGCCGGGACGTATACAGTCACGTTCACGCTCAATGAAGACCCTGAAAATGTTATCGCTGAGCCGCAGGAGTTTACTGTCGAGAATGATGGAGATGCCGTTTATTTTGGATATGATGCCGTGACGAATGAAACTACCATCAGCACCACCGGCGCGCCGGTGGGCAGCCTGACCAACCAGCGCGCCATCTGGATCGACCGCGATACGCTCCTCTGGCGGATCAGCGGCGGTTCAGGCCTGACCTACGCCCTTGTCTATGCACCGGAGGCCGGGCTCACTCTCAGCCCGGAGGGGATCGAGAACGGGACGGAAATCCCCCTTCGTTTTGTGGCCGATAAACCGGATGTGGAAATCCTGCGGGAGTATCCGCACCTGCGGGAGTACGCTGTGCTCCAGGTCACCGAAGCCGAAGATCTCGAAGAAATTCTCAAAGGGCAGCTCGCCGTCATCGCCCGCAGCCAGTCTGGAAAAGCTGTCGATGCGACCGGTGTCCAGATCGCCGGTGTGCTGGATGATCTGTACGCCTACGACGGTCCGCTGGGTGTGACCTTCGATAGCGATGTCCCAACCCTGCGCCTTTGGGCGCCCACAGCCCAATCGGTCACGCTGCATAGGTTTGCGTCGGCAACGGCCTCCTATGCGGATAAAGCGCCCATGGAGTGGGATGCCTCTACGGGAATCTGGAGTGTTACGGGCGAAACGGATTGGATGAATAATTTTTATCTGTATGAAGTAGAAGTGTTTGTTCCTTCCACGGGCAAGATCGAAATCAACCTGGTAACAGATCCCTATTCGCTGAGCCTCTCCATGAACAGCAAGCGCAGCCAGATCGTGGACCTGACCGATGAAGACCTGAAACCGGATGGCTGGGATGCAGTCACGAAGCCTGCGCTCGATGCACCGGAAGACATTGTCATCTATGAGCTGCACATCCGCGATTTCAGCATCGGCGACCAGACTGTGCCGGAGGAGCTGCGCGGCACGTACAAGGCGTTCACGGTCAAAGAATCGAATGGGATGAAGCATCTCAGCGCGCTGGCTCAGGCGGGGTTGACCCATATTCATCTCCTTCCCGCGTTCGACATCGCCAGCGTGAACGAAGACAAATCCACCTGGCAGACTGTGAATGAAGCCGAGCTTGCCTCCCTGCCGCCCGACTCGGACGAGCAGTCCATTGCCGTCAGCGCCATCACAGCATCGGATGGCTTCAACTGGGGCTATGACCCGCTGCATTACACCACGCCCGAAGGCAGCTACGCCACCGACCCTGACGGTACGCCGCGCATCGTTGAGTTCCGTGAGATGGTCCAGTCCCTGAACGAAAGTGGATTGCGCGTGGTCATGGATGTGGTCTACAACCACACCAACGCCAGCGGGCAGAGCGAGAACTCTGTGCTCGACCGGGTGGTGCCGGGCTATTATCACCGCTTGAATGCCGAAGGCGCGGTGGAGAAGTCCACGTGCTGTGAGAACACCGCCAGCGAGCATAACATGATGCGCAAGCTGATGATCGATTCGGTCGTCACCTGGGCCAGGAACTACAAAGTGGACGGCTTCCGCTTTGACCTGATGGGCCACCATATGCTCGAAGACATGATCGCCGTCCGTGCCGCGCTCGATGCGTTGACCCTCGAACAGGACGGCGTGGATGGAGAATCGATTTACATCTACGGCGAGGG
>DATAKV010000398.1:0-6649 GCA_036261375.1 Anaerolineales bacterium | reverse complement strand
ATGGTCGCCACGTCGCGGGCGCGTCCCTGGTAGTTCAGCAGCACGTAGGGAGTCATATCCGGCAGCACGGACCAGCAGAAGGCGCCGTCGCGTTTGCCCCTGCGGACCTCGCTGTCCACGTGCTTCTGGTCGAAGACGCGCTGAGCCATCTCGGCCAGCTGCGGATCGAAGGAGTTGAACGAGTCGAAAACCATCTTCGTCGCATCGTCATATTCAAACTTCTTGTCCGAGTTGGCAATGGGAGCATAGATATCGTAGCGCCGCAGCTTGTCGACACCCAAATGTTTAGCCTTAAGCTTGAAATAACGCTGGAAGATCTTCGTGTTTTTGCGGGCAACATCCAGCAGGGCATCCACCGCTTCGTCGGGGATATCGTTCTGCAGGTTGCGGACGGCCATCGGGCTGGAGAACTTGCGCAGGCCGATGTTCTCGTTTTGCCAGTCACGGGCCCGGGTCTGGTACATCTGCCCGAGGATCGGAGCATCGTCGCCATAGACGCGGTACAGCTCCTGGTAGGCTTTGGCGCGCAGCTCAGGGTCCGTGCCCTGGACGTAGGCCATCAGCTGGCCGCGGGTCAGCTCCTTCGTCTCGCCGTCCACGTCCAGCTTGAAGACGTAGCGGTTGGTGATGGCGTCATAAAGGGTGATCAGCGCGCCGGCGCCGGTCACGTCCTTGATGTTGACGATCTTCTCTTCGGCCTCGCTCAGTGTATGCGGCTTGAAGTGGCGCATCTCCTCGAGATAGTAGCGGTAATCGCCGGCAGTGCTCATCAGGCGCTCGGCATTCTGATCGTCGAGCTCCTTCCACCACAGGCTGAAGAACAGGGTCCGGTTCTGCATCTCGGCCACGAACTGCTGGACGCGCGCCATGTACGTCTGGGCGATCTGGTCCTGGGTGTTGGAGGCAAAGGACAGGCCGGTGAAGGCGTAGATCTTGTTGATGATGCGCGTGGTCGCCTCGGAGGCGCGCACGAATTCCAGGAACTGGTTCGAGTCAATATCCGCCTGCAGCTTGCCGCGGATACCTTCGAACGACATGACCTGCTCTTCAACGTTGTCGAAGGCGACCTGCAGGTCCGGGCTATCGAAGCCGGGATAGAGCTCGTTCAGGTTCCATCGGGTCAGGGTGTATGCCATGTATATTCTCTCCTCTATATTTTTCTGTTCATCCTGTTGGGAACGACAGCTGCCGTTCCTTAAAGACTGGACCGGATGTGGACGATGTCGCCGTCCTTGACCAGGTATTCCTTGCCTTCGAGCCGCAGCTTGCCTTTGGCTTTCGCTTCGTTCATTCCGCCTAGGCTGACGAGGTCGTCATAGGCCACCACCTCCGCCCGGACGAAGCCGCGCTGCAGGTCGGTATGGATTTCGCCGGCCGACTCCTGGGCCGTCGCGCCGATCTTCGTCTCCCAGGCCCGGACTTCATCCTCCCCGACGGTGAAGAAGGTCTGCACATGCAGCAGCTCGTACGAGAGACGAATCATTTTATTGAGGCTAAGCTCCTCGATCCCGTATTCCTGCATGAACAGCGCGGCATCCTCAGGCGAGAGCTGGGCGATCTCCATCTCGAGCTTACCCTGCAATGCCACCGAGGGAGTCTCGAACTCCCAGACCGGCGCATCCTGTCCCTCGCCCATGTTGACGACGATCAACACCGGCTTGCGGGTAAGCAGGCCGAAACTGGAAAGGATTTTACTCTCCTCCGTCGAAAGTTCCACCTTCCGCAGAGGGGTATTCTCGGAGAGTGTATTCTGCAGACGCTGGAACAAAGCGGTCTGGCGCTCGTTATCGGCCTTGTCGGTGCCGCCTTTTTTGCGCTCGTCGGCCAGGCGCTCGAGCTTGCGCTCGACCGCGATCAGGTCGTTCAGCAGCAGCTCGCTGAGCATGATATCGGCGTCGCGGGCCGGATCCAGGTTTACCATGGGGTGCGGGACGCTGTCGTCTTCGAACCCGCGGGCGACGAGCAGGAATCCGTCCATCTGGGAGAGCTGGTTCAGGAGCTGGCCGGAGATCCCGCTTTTAGCGGCTCCCGATTCCAGCCCGGCGATGTCTGCATAGGTCACCCGGGCATAAATGGTCTTTTTGGGCTTGAACATCTCCGAGAGGCGGGTCACGCGTGGGTCGGGGACATCCACCACGGCGGTATGGACCTCAAAGCGGCCGGCCGAGGCATTGGTGGGCGCGTTGCCGCGCGTCAGGGCATTGAAAATAGTGGTCTTTCCAGATTGAGGCAGTCCGATAATTCCGAGTTTCATCTTTTCCTTCGCTGTACGAGTGGTGGTATACTTTGGGGCGCCCCGCGCAAGCGCGATCAGCGACAAGTGAGCCGAAGTGGCGGAATAGGCAGACGCGCACGACTCAAAATCGTGTTCCCTCCGGGAATGAGGGTTCGATTCCCTCCTTCGGCACTCGCGGCGCCCCGGCGCCACTCGGATTATACCCTCCCGGGTACTCTTCCAGAAACGTCCTTTGTTCCAAGGACGTTTTGTTTTATATGACTTGCATAAGAGCGCGTTGAAATTCTTACGCCGGGATGTACAATAAAATTGGAGCTGCCCCTGCAACGATAGCAGGCCGGACTCGTATGAACTAGCATCTGCACATGTGCGAAACCGCAAGTGGGTATTCGCGTCTCTGGAGGAGAGATGAAACTCAGTCTGATCTTTGCCCTGATCGACATCACGATCCTGGTGGCTTATCCGTTCGTGTTCCTGGCGGGGAAAATGCGCCAGCTTTGGAAAATTAAGAGATAATGTCACTATTCGAATCCCGGGGTCTGGAAGCTTGCTTCTAACGCGGACAGCAAGCTGTCATACTCCATACCTGGAGGTCCATCATGCCGTCAATGAACGATGTACTGGGAGTGATCATGGGAGGAGGCCGCGGGTCGCGTTTGCACCCGCTGACCAAGATGCGCTCCAAGCCTGCCGTTCCGATCGCAGGCAAGTACCGGTTGATTGACATTCCCATCAGCAACTGCATCAATTCGGGGATTTTTCGGGTGGCGATCCTGACCCAGTTCAATTCCGTTTCCCTGCACCGGCACATCTCCCAGGCCTATAACTTCGACGTGTTCCATACCGGCTGGGTGCAGATCTGGGCTGCCGAGCAGACCCCGCAGAGCGCGGACTGGTACCAGGGCACCGCCGACGCGGTCCGCAAGCAGCTGTTCGAGATCCAGGCCACGGGGGCGCCGTATGTCCTGATCCTGGCAGGCGACCACCTCTACCGCATGGATTACGCCGAGATGGTGACCTTCCACTGGGAGAAGAATGCCGATATCACGGTCGCGGTCCAGCCGGTAGCTAAAAGCGAGGCGCACCGCCTGGGCATCCTCAAGCGTGAGGCCGATGGCATGATCTCCGATTTTGTCGAAAAGCCCAAGGACCCTGCCGTCCAGGATAAATTCGTCAGCCGCGACGATCCCGAGCGGCCGCTGCTCGGGTCGATGGGTATCTACGTCTTCAAGACCAAGGTGCTGGCCGACCTGCTGA
Source organism: Anaerolineales bacterium (assembly GCA_036261375.1). Lineage (GTDB taxonomy): Bacteria > Chloroflexota > Anaerolineae > Anaerolineales > Villigracilaceae > Defluviilinea. The sequence continues at coordinate 3,156 of DATAKV010000398.1, read as the reverse complement.
TGTACCACCTGCGGCACGACGATTTTGGCGGCGACATCATCCCCGAAGCGATCCGCTCGCACGAAGTGTATGGTTTTGATTTCGATGGCTACTGGGAGGACATCGGGACGATCCGCTCGTTCTACGAGACCAATCTCAAACTGACCGTGTCGAACCCGCCCTTCAATTTCTACGACCCGCACGCGCCGATCTACACCCACGCCCGCTTCCTGCCCGGTTCCACCGTGGAGGACAGCAAGCTGCAGGATGTTTTGATCGCCGAGGGCTGCCAGATCCGCAAGGCGGAGATCACTCACTCGATCGTCGGCATCCGCAGCCAGATCGCCGAAGGGACCGTGATCAAAGACAGCATCATCATGGGCGCCGACTATTACAACGCAGAGAAGCCGCGCGGCAGCGTTCCGATCGGCATCGGACGCAACTGCCACATCGAATCGGCCATCCTGGATAAGAACGCCCGCGTTGGCAACGGCGTGGTCATCAAACCCTTCCCCGCCGACCGGGATATCGACCACGAGCTGTATTTTGTGCGCGACGGAGTGGTGGTTATCGCCAAGGACACCGAGATCCCGGATGGCACGCGCATCGAACCAAAGTAAGGGTTATATTTGTCATATTGACATCGCTCTTTACCGGGCGTAGACTCGAACCGTCCAAGGAGCAAACAAGCCGTCACACGGAGGTGTGGCGGCTTATTTATTGCCCGAGGTACTTTCTTTTAGGGAGACTCTATGAGTGAATACTTGCCCGTAGCAATCATCATCCTGCAGCTGATCTTTCTGGAGGGCATCCTGTCGATCGACAATGCCGCCGTGATCGGTGCGCTGGTCTCGCCCCTGCCCGACGATCAGCGCATCCCCTGGCCCAGGACCCTGAAGCGGGTTGGAGATTGGCTGCACCCGCTTCTGGGAAACCAGCGCGGCGCCGCCCTGCGCGTCGGTCTGCTGGGCGCCTACTTCGGGCGCGGGGCCATGCTTTTCCTGACCAGCTTTCTTATCCATAATTCGTGGATCAAGATCCTCGGCGCGGCCTATCTCATCCATCTGGCCTTTGATAATCTGGCGGACATGACCGGCGGCGGGAGCGAGGAGGACGGGGATGTTGAGCCTATCCGTGCCCAGTCGTTCTGGCCGACAGTGCTGACCGTCGAGCTGATGGACCTGGTTTTCAGTATCGACAACGTGGTGGCTGCCGTATCTCTTTCAGACAAGGTGTGGGTCGTCATGCTGGGTGTGGGCATCGGCATCCTGGCCATGCGCTTTGCAGCAGGCCTGTTCAGCTACGCGGTGACACGCGAGCCGATCCTCAAGCAGGCCGCCTACGTGCTGGTGCTCAACATCGGCGTCGAGCTGATTTTGGACCAGGTCTGGCACATCGAGATCTCAGACCTGCTGCGCTTCGGTATCTCTGCCGCGACGATCCTGCTGGCGCTGGCCTACGCTCACAGCCCCTTCCTGCAGCGCTTCCGCTTTGTGCTGGTCTGGCTGGCCCAGGGCATTGGCATCGTCAACGAATTTGTGGACTGGGTGTTTGCACCCGTGCGCGGGCTGGTCCGCGTCCTGTTTTCGATCTTCAAACGCACCGAACCTGAGCCTGCTTAAGAGAGTAGAGAGAGTATGTATACGATCAAATCACCCACGACCCGCGAAGAATTCAAGGCCTACTATGCCCTGCGTTACAGGGTGCTGCGTGAGCCCTGGGGCCATCCCAAAGGCACCGAAAAGGATGATTATGAGCCCATCAGCGAGCACTTCATGGCTGTAAGCGAAAAAGGAGACGTGGTAGGCGTCGCCAAGCTCTTCGAAAAATCCGAAGGTGTGGGACACGTGTCCCATATGGCGGTGGCACCCGAACACCAGCATAAGGGAGTCGGCCACCTGCTGCTCGAGACCGTGGAGCAGCGCGCCCGTGCCCGCGGCTTCAGGATCATCGGGACCATGTCCCGGGCCACATCCACTAAATACTTCGAGCGGTCCGGATTCCAGGTGGCGGGAATCCCCACCCTTCACCTGGGAACCACCCACTTGATCTGGATGGAAAAGGTGTTGTCCTGACCCTTTCATCCTGTGACGACCTGAAACCTTCGCAGGTTTGACAGCTGCTGGCTTGACAGTCATTTATTTTGGAGTACACTGCAATCTTGGATGGGGAGTACGCCTGATCCTCCCCACCGGCACTGCATAGATGCCATCGGTGATCCAAACGCACCCCGCGTAGACCAGACCACCACAGGCTGGTGGTCTTTTTTCTTGTCAAAACCGCAACCAAACCGTAGGAGATGTCCCGTATGACCCTTGAGACAAGCTTCAAAGCCGAAGTATTACAACACGAGCAGGAGTGGCATGCACTCGACGTCGAGGCTGCATTCAAACACCTGGATACCCAGGAGCAGGGCCTGACCGCCCAGGAAGCGGTGCAGCGGCTCGCCCAGCATGGCCCAAATGAGCTGCAGGCTGCCCGCCAGATTTCACCGTGGGAGATCCTGTTCGAACAGTTCAAGAATGTGCTGATCATCATCCTGCTCATCGCCACAGCCCTCTCGGCATTCCTGGGCGAAGGCGTGGACGCCATCGCGATCCTGGTCATTGTCGTTTTCGCCGTGGTGCTGGGGTTCGTGCAGGAGTACCGCGCCGAGCGCGCCATCGAAGCCTTAAAGGAAATGGCAGCGCCAACCGCCGCCGTGCTGCGGAATGGAGAGGAGGAAGAGATCCCTGCCCGGGAGGTGGTGCCCGGAGATGTGATTATCCTGCGGGCCGGGGATAAGATCCCCTCCGATGCGCGCCTGATCGAATCGATCAACCTGCAGGTGGAGGAGGCCGCGCTGACAGGCGAATCCCTGCCGGTCGAAAAGCATACCCGGCCGATCCTGGGCACGAACGGATCCCTGGCCGTCGGCGACCGCAAGAACATGGTCTACGGCGGCACGGCGGTCACCTATGGACGGGGTCGTGCTCTCGCCACTTCCACCGGCATGAAAACGGAATTCGGCAAGATCGCCCAGATGCTGCACACCGTGGAGAGCGGCAGGACACCCCTGCAGGAGAACCTTGACAAAGTCGGTGCGGCACTGGCGCGCGCCGCCTTCGTCATCGTGGCAGTGATCGTTGGGTTCGGCCTGTTCCGCGGCCAGCCGCTCATCGAGATGATCCTGTTCGG
>DATAKV010000505.1:0-11702 GCA_036261375.1 Anaerolineales bacterium | reverse complement strand
TCAGATAATCACCATTGCGTGCCAGGCTCGGATGTCCAGTGTTGGCCGCCATCGGACGTAAACGAGTACTCGGAGAACAGTCTCCGAGTACCTTGTTATCCTGCCAGTTTCTTCAATTCTTCTTCCCCGATGATCTTCACGCCCAGGGACTTCGCCTTTTCATACTTCGAGCCGGGGTCTTCGCCGAGCACCAGATAACTGGTCTTCTTGCTCACGCTGTCTGTGACCTTGCCGCCGTGGGATTCGATGAACTCCTTCACGCCATCCCGGGTGAGCGTGGGGAGCGTGCCGGTGACGACGAAGGTCATTCCCTCGAAGGCATCGGACGTCCTGCTCTTGGCTACGGATGCCTCCCCGCCCTGCGGCCAGACGCCGGCCGCCTTGAGCTTCTTCACTACCGCTTTATTGACAGGACGCGAGAACCATTCGGCCAGCGACTCGGCCACGCTGGGACCGATGCCATCGATCTCTTCCAGCTGTTCGGCACGGGCCTTCGACAGCGCATCCAGGTCCGTGAAGCGCCGCGCCAGGTCCCCGGCGCTGACCTCGCCCACACCGCGGATCCCGAGCGCCGTGATCAGCCGGGCCAGGGGCCGCTCCTTGGACGCCTCGATCGAAGCCAGCAGGTTGTCCGCGATCTTGCCCGGCGGCTCCTTCTCGGTCTTGCGCTCCTTCTTCGTGACGGCCTCCAGGATATCGGCCCGCTTCAGGCGGTAGATATCCGCCACATCCCTGACCTTGCCGGTCTCGATCAGCTTCTGGACGATGCGTACCCCCATGCCGACGATATCCATTGCGCCGCGCGAGACGAAGTGCTCCACATTACGCACCAGCTGGGCCGGGCAGGCGGCATTGACGCAGTACCAGGCCACCTCTTCTCCGAACCGTTCCGCAGGCTGCCCACAGGCCGGACACGTCTGCGGGGGCTTATACTTTTTCTCCTTACCGGTCCGGGCGTCAAGGACCGGGCCGATCACATAGGGGATGACCTCCCCTGCCCGCTTCACCAGCACCCGGTCGCCGATGCGGATATCCTTCTCGGCGATGTAATCGAAGTTATGCAGGGTGGCGCGCTCGACCACCACGCCGCCGATCTCCACGGCCTCAAGCACCGCGTTGGGGATCAGGACCCCGGTGCGTCCCACGTTGATCTTGATATCCAGCAGTTTCGTGGTCACTTCACGGGCCGGGAATTTGAAGGCGATCGCGCCGCGTGGGTCCTTGCCAACAAAGCCCAGGTCGGCGGCCAGGGTCAGGTCGTCGATCTTGATCACCATACCGTCGGCTTCGTAATCGAGCTCATCCCGGCGCTTGTCCCATGACTCGGTGTAGCCGATAGCGTCTTCGATGTCGTTGAAGCGCCGGGCGATGTCGGTCACGGGGAATCCAAGCGCCTTAAGATATTCGAGAACCTCCCATTGGGAGGTTGGGACTTTTCCGCCTTCGGAATGGATAATTTGATAGACCAGCAGGGTCAACGGGCGCGATGCGGTCAGCGCCGGATCGAGCTGGCGCAGCGACCCGGCTGCCGTGTTGCGCGGGTTGAGATAAGTCCTCTGCCCCGCTTCCTCGAGGCGCCGGTTCAGCTCCTCGAATTCCTTGATGGGCATGAACGCTTCGCCGCGCACCACAAGATAAGATGGCGGTTTGGCTCCCGTGTCGTCGACCGGAATGCGCAGCGGGATGGTCCTAATCGTCCGCAGGTTGGAGGTGATGTCCTCGCCGATCTCCCCATTGCCGCGCGTCGCGCCCTGCACGAAGACGCCATCCCGGTAATGCAGGACGATCGACAGGCCGTCGATCTTCGGCTCGACGACGAACTTGGCCCGCTCTACCCGGTCGTCGATGCGCCGGACCCGCTCGAACCAGCCGCGGGCATCGTCCGCACCGAAGGCGTTGCCCAGCGAGAGGATCGGCGCCGGGTGGCGGACCTTGGTGAAGCGGTCCGCCGGCGCGGCCCCGGCCCGGCGGGTGGGCGAGTCCGCTGTGATCCAGTCCGGGTGATCCGCTTCGATTTGCTTGAGCTCGTTCAACAGCTTGTCGAACTCCAGGTCGCTGATCACCGGCGCATCCAGAACGTGATAGCGGTAATTATGGGAATTGATCTGCTGTATCAGCTCTTCATAGCGTGAACGAAGGGATGTTTTGGTCATGCGATAATTATAGCGTGGATGGGAATTTATGACATTCGGCGAAAATACAACAAAGCGTTATGATCAACGCCTGACCCTGCATGATGTACCAACCCTACCCAGGCGTACATCTCGCAGGATCTGACTTCTAAACGTAGCTCACACAGCCTTTCCGCTTGAGCCCACTGACACGGCATAAAGCCCAACCCCAATGAAAGATTGTGAACCGGTATCCATTTTTGTTGTACAATCGAACCGCCATACTGTACATTCATCAATAGGAGAGCCCCATGGATGATTACGAAAAGTTGGGTTCGTTTTATTTAGGGCGGGTGTATGATCTCGATGCACAAAAAACAAAAGACGAATTACTGCTATACGACTCAAAGGACCTGACCACGCATGCGGTCTGCGTGGGCATGACCGGCTCCGGCAAAACGGGTCTGTGCATGGCACTCATCGAAGAAGCCGCCATCGACGGTGTGCCCGCGATCCTCATCGATCCCAAGGGGGATCTTGCCAACTTGCTATTAACATTCCCTCAGCTGCGCGGGGAGGATTTCCTGCCGTGGATCAATCTCGACGATGCCCGACAAAAAGGTTTATCACCTGAGGAGTACGCCGCCAAACAGGCTGACACATGGAAGAACGGTCTGGCAAGCTGGGACCAGAGCGGAGAACGGATCCAGCGTCTGCGCGACATGACCGACATCCGCGTTTACACGCCCGGGAGCAGCGCAGGGATCCCGGTCTCGATCCTGAAATCGTTTGCCGCGCCCGTCCAGGCGATCCGCGATGACAACGACATGCTGCGTGAGCGTGTCAGCAGTACGGCCACCAGCCTGCTCGGTCTGGTGGGGATCGAAGCCGATCCCGTGCAGAGCCGCGAGCATATTCTGCTATCCACCATCCTGGATAATGCCTGGCGGCAGGGGCAGGATATGGACCTTGCGGCGTTGATCCAGCAGGTACAGTCTCCTCCCGTGACCCGGATCGGTGTGCTTGACCTCGAATCCTTCTATCCATCCAAAGAGCGCTTTGGGCTCGTGATGGCCTTGAACAATTTGCTCGGGTCCCCGGGATTCAGCGCCTGGCTGCAGGGCGTTCCGCTGGATATCGGGCAGCTCCTGTATACGCCCGATGGCAAGCCGCGCATTGCCATCTTCTCGATTGCCCACTTGAGTGATGCCGAGCGTATGTTCTTTGTATCTCTGTTGATGAACCAAATCCTGAGCTGGATGCGCGGTCAGACGGGCACGACCAGCCTGCGGTCGCTCGTGTATATGGATGAGATCTTTGGGTACCTGCCGCCGCTGGGCAATCCTCCGTCGAAGCTGCCCATGCTGACGCAGCTCAAGCAGGCGCGCGCATTTGGCGTCGGCATGGTACTGGCAACCCAGAATCCGGTCGATCTCGATTACAAGGCACTTTCCAATATCGGCACATGGTTCATCGGCCGCTTGCAGACCGAGCGCGACAAGGCCCGCCTGCTGGATGGACTCGAAAGCGCCGCAGCCGGCGCACAGTTCAGCCGCTCGCAGATCGAAAAGATCATCTCCAGCCTCGGCAATCGTGTGTTCCTGATGAACAACACCCATGAGGACGCGCCCGAACTGATGCAGACACGCTGGGTGATGTCCTACCTGCGGGGTCCATTGACGCGCGACCAGATCAAGGTCCTGATGGACCCGCTGCGCGCGGAGACGTCTGCGGCGAACCCCGCTGTGACTCCCGTTACGACGGCCGGCGCCGCACCTGTAGTCACGTCCGCTGCCCCGTCCGTTTCGACAAGCCAGCCCGGGCTCCCGCCGGGTGTTCAGGCATTCTTCCTTCCCACACGTGGCTCTGCCTCCGCCGGTACCAGACTTGTCTACGAGCAAAAGATCGTCGGCGCGGCCAAAGTGAATTTCGCTGATGCAAAGACAAAAGTCAGCACATCGCAAAGCAAGGTGTTTCTCACGCCGATCACAGATGACGCCATCCCTGTCACCTGGGACCATGCCGAAGAGATTGGCATTCCTGCTTCGGATCTGGAAAAATCTGCGCAGAGGGGAGCGCAGTTCAGCGAGCTGCCACCGGCTGCAAGCCAGGCGAAGAATTATGTGGCCTGGAACAAGGAATTCGCCAATTGGCTGTATGGCACGCAATCCATCCAGCTGTTCCGGATCCCCAGCCTGAAGCTGGTCTCACAGCCCGGCGAAGACGAGCGCGACTTCCGCATCCGTGCGGGACAGGTCGCCCGTGAAAAACGGGACGAGCTGGTGGAAGCACTGCGCAAGAAATATGCACCCAAGATCGCTACATTGCATGAACGTTTACGCAAAGCACAGGCGGCTGTTGAGAAACAGCAGGAGCAAGCCCGGCAAGCGAAGATGCAGACCGCACTCTCCTTCGGCGCGACCTTGCTCGGCGCGTTCACAGGACGCAAGACGTTCAGCAGCGGCACGATCAGCAGGGCAACAGGCGCTGCACGCAGGGCTGGACGTGCCATTGAGGAAAGCGGCGATGTCTCGCGCGCCAACGACACGGTCGAATCTGTACAACAGCAGTTGACCGACCTGCAAGCGCAGTTCGAATCCGAGTCCAATGCACTGGCTGAAAAAGTGGATCCGTTGACGGAAGTATTGGAGACGGTGACGGTCAAACCCAGGAAGACCGACATCCAGGTACAGCTCGTCACCCTGGCCTGGGCACCCTACTGGCAGGATGAGCAGGGAAATGGAACCCCGGCCTGGTAGCGACAGGCCGTTCGGCGATCGTTCGCGAAGTCACACCACGATTAATAAAAAAGAAGCGGTTCAGCACCGCTTCTTTTTTTGATGTCGTTCCAAATCATGCCAGAGCTCGTCCGTCTCCCGTTTGGGAAATCAATGATAAATAGCCTTCGTTGAGTGTGGATTATTCCATAATCCGCTTAAAACGCTGAACCAATTGCAGAGGGGTCTTGTCTTGATCGTCCACTGGATTCAACATCGAAACCAGCATCGTATCCGGAAGGATCTTAGCCGGTTCACCCGAGATCACCGAGCGGTACTCGGCCAGCTTTGCCTGCAGGGAGGCCCGGCTTTCCGGGTCGGCATACTGACCGGCTGCCCAATTCCCGCCGGAGCGCATCGCCTGCCGCACTGCCTTGAGCTTTGGCGCCAACGTCTCTTCCGCCGCCGCGTCATCCAGTCCTTCTGTCTCTTTCACAAGCGCGGTGACTGTTGCAGTTGCCCATTCCATCATTTCGGTCGCGGCGTCCGTATCGAGCATCCCCAGCAGCGCCTCATTCCCGGCCAGCTGACTTACGTATTTTTGGATACGAGAGTTGATATCTGCCATGGAAAAAAGTATATCATAAACAAACCCGGCAATCACTCGTCGGAATTTGGAGCCGTTCCCAATAGATTTGCTGAAGTGTGCATACAGTTACTTCCTGCACTTCCCAGTCCCCGCCAGGCTCCCATGACAAGTGGAGATGCCATTCACCATCACTGGTAGAATAAGAGTGCCGGGAACACTTCCAAAACAAGCACACTCCTGATACCAGGAAAGGATACTATCCATGAACAGACCATCAATGAACAAGCCAACTCGACCCGCCAAGCCTGGAACAGATCTCTCCGCCTTGTTCGGTGCAGCAGCGCAGGCGCTGGCTGCAAACCAGTCATCTCTCAATCAGGCGGATACGGAGAACCAGAACCACGGCGATAACATGGTACAGGCCTTCAACATGATCGCCCAATCGATGGCCAACCAGCGCGGCCGAACGCCGTCCACGCAGTTGCGTCACGCCAGCCAGGTTCTCGCCCAGAATGCCCAGAGCGGCTCCGGACAAGTGTATGCCCAGGGTCTTGCGCAGGCTGCCCAGCAGTTCCGCGGGCAAAAGGCCGTCACGCCGGATAATGCCATGGTACTGATCCAGTCCTTGCTTGGCGGTGGACAACAGGCTGCCCCGCAGCCCGGAGCTGATCTGCTGGGAACCCTGATGGGAGGGCAGCAATCTGCACCTCAGCCGGGTGCTGATTTGCTTGGATCACTGTTGGGCGGCCAGCAATCCCAATCGGCCGGCGGAGGGTTATCCGACGGGATCGATGTGGGTGACCTGCTCAACGCCGGCATGGCATTCATGAATGCCAAACAGCAGGGCCAGGGCAATTTACAGGCAGCCCTGTCAGCTCTCATGTCCGCAGGACCGATGGCGCAGCCTCATCGCCAGCAATCCGGGCAGCTGGTGGCCAATGCCCTGCTTCAGGCCATTGCCGGCATGTCACAGCGCCGGTAAAAGAGCAAAAGAAATCGGTTTCAGACGATCCGATCTTTCTGACATCTCGCAATTTCAAAAAGAAAAGCGCCTGGTTGGGCGCTTTTCTGCTTACGAGCGTTTGCCAGCGGGCGATCCTGGCAACGCTACTCTCTCTACGGTGTTGGTCGTTGGCTGCTACGGCATGAAGACTTTGGCAACTTCCATCGCTTCGGACAGGTTGCCTTTGACCTTCGCCTTACCCTGCATGAGGGCCTGGGTGGGGTCCAGTTTCCCGTCGGCGACCGCCAGGACATCCGCGGTGTCTGCTGTAATGGTTAATTCAGGGGATGCGTGAACGCCTTTTGCAACAGTCACCTTGCCATCTTTGATCACAGCATTCCACTGCCCGGCTTGCGAGCCGGTCACGTTGAGCTGGACGGTTGTATCTACATTCTTGCCTTTCTCGCCCGGCAGTTCCTTGGGGATCATCGCGATCAAACTTTCAATTGTATGTGCCATTGTTTACTCCTTTTTGAATCTCATAGTGACGCATAATTTGCTTGGCTTTTCCTTGGATCTTCAACCTGCAAATCAAAATGAAAAGTAAAGTTAATTATGAGACAAGCGGTAGTTGGGAATCCATCAATACTCCATCACACACGGATAGCAAATTCTCGGAACTCCTTTAGCATCCCCACCTCATGGCATCGATAAACCCAACAGCGCAGGCCGATGCCTGCGCTGTCATTTTGACTGGTTCTTAGTCCAAAAGACTCTGCGGAATGTTGCCGCCGTTCTCGGCGATCTTCTTCAGGACGGCCTTGTGAAGCCAGGTGTTCATCCTGGCGGAGTCACCCATTACTTCTTCGGGGGCGCCCAGCTCTTTTGCGAGTTCGACGCGTGCCTCACGGCTGCTCTCGATATCGAGAAGTTTCAGCAGATCCACGATGGATTGCTTCCAGTTCAGCCCGGTCCCGGATGCTTTTTGCTCCAGCTGGTTGACAACATCCACTTCGGAGATTGCCTTGGGAGCAGCAGCAAATCCGCCTGTTTTTGGCGTACCAGCGGGCTGGGACGTCCCGGCAGCAGGTCTGGCAGCAGGAGCACTCGTCGCAGGTTTTGAGGCCATTTTTGCGCGAGCTTCCGCTTCCTTGCGGGCCATCTCAGCCAGGTCTTTTGCCTGTTCTTCCTCGGCTTCCTTTTTCTTGTTCAGTCCAAGTTTATCGAGAATTTTTCCAAAGAGACTCATGAGCTTCCATCCTTTACATAGAGTGATATACGAGTGGAGAGGCCATGATGATTATGCTGATGATCCCCTCCATCCATTGATTTCATTATAACGCAAAGGCGCAAACAAGAGCAACTCAATCCATTTCCTTTCCTCAGAGGGTCGACGGCGTCTGCCGGCAGATCTCTTCCCGACTGCGCCGCATAGAGTCAGTAGAAGAAAAAGAGCGCCAGGAATGGCGCTCAAAGTCGATAGAAAACGGGGCTCACTTCCGGCGGGTCCGGTTACTTTTTCGCGTTGATCTCCGCCAGTACTTTTGAGACCATCTCCTCGGTGATGCCGTTTTCCCTGGCTTGCGGCATGGCAATCAGAGTTTTGAGAGTCATGCCCTTTGCCAGGCCGATCATGGGATTCCTGGAAACCCCTGGAGCATATTTCTCGAATACCTTCACCGCCCCGGCGTCCTTCAAAAGCTCTCCAACTTTCGTGTCCAATGTATATGCCATTTTATTCTCCTTGATTTGATGGTTTCTCAAACGCACCCGGATCCGTCGCAGGTTGACTTCGTCATCATACATCTTCCCTATCCGTCTGATTGCCGGGCGCTCTCGCAGCATTTCGTTTTGCTCCCCTGGAAAGCATGCTCCCCTACCGGCGCGGAAGCAGAATTTGCTTTGACTCTCTCTCGATTGAACGGGGACGGCTCGGACCAAAAGGTGAGCCCAAGCCGCAAAGCCTGTACCGGTAGGATACAGGAGCCATCCCGGCAGGGTGCAGGCTACAGGCTCTCGACCAGTTTTCGCAGCTGGTTCATCGCCTTGACGACCCGCCTCGTATCGACCGGGTTTCCGCCCACGACGAAGTTGGTCAGGATGCCCCCGCCCATCAGCGTATCCAGAGTATAGGTCACTTTACACTCATCGGCTTTCATCCCCAGGAACCCGCCGCTGGGTTTCAGCTCGAACACATGCGAGTCCTTGTCGTCGCCCGCCTGAGTGGTGATCTCCATGCGCTTCATCGGCTCCACGCCTGTGATCACGGCAGTGCCTGTGCGTCCCTCAGAGCTCCACTCGAAGCTCCGCCCGGGGACGCTCGAGGTCACCCGGTCCACACCCGGGAACCACTGGTTCAGGTATTTTGGATCGGTCATCACCTGCCAGACTTTTTCAACAGGTGCATCGATTTCCACTTCACGCTCGAATTTTGGCATCTCGATTTCTCCTATTCAAACCGGACGATTCTGCCTGGCGGTCAGGAACCCTGCGAGGACGGAAGCTGTGCCTTGCGTGAGAAAGCATCGAGGCTGTGATGGACCCAGGCTGCTGTTCACAGAAACCATTCTAATTCTCCCCGAAAGAGATGTCAAACGTGCAGGCTTTTGGGAGGGTCGAAAAGGTTTGGCTACCATGGAGCGATGAAACGGTGTCCCGGTTGCCAGATAAATTGAAACCTTACATTCCCTTGAAACTACGGCATTTCCTTCACGATCCTCATCGTCTCCACGCTGACCGTACAGACCCGCGTTAGCAGGTCGATGACCGGTTCCTTGTAATCGGCAAAGCGTTTGAGTGGGCTGCGAGTGCGGGTGAGCCATATGACGATCTGGCGGGATGTGCAAGCAGCCACCCACGCTCTCCAGAAACATAAACAGTGGAAAGCGGTGCGGGTGGTGGGGTTGGATGGAGCTTACGTGCTGGGCTGGGGCGACAAGCAGCCTGTGCTGGTGGCGGTGGATCTGGGAACGGGAGAACCCCTGGCGGCAGGGTATGTCAATGAACACGATCCGCAAGCTGTGCGGCGCTGGCTGGCGCCTCTGGTCCAGCAGCATGGCATCACCGTCATCGTCACCGATGATCTGTCCAGCTACAAGATCGTGGTTGAGAAACTCCAACTGGGGCACCCGATCTGCCAGTTCCATGTCCGTCGCTGGGTAGGCAAACCCCTGCGGGCGTTACAGGAGACCGTCCCCAAAGAATGGCTCTGGGTCCTGGATGAAGTTCATGCCCTCCTCGACCTGCTGCCTCCCGATGGCAGCCAGAGCCTCTATGCTCCTAGAAAAAACTTCCCGGGCGTCGCTCCAAGCGCAGCCAGTCGCATTCTCCCATGGACACAATTGCGTGACCTGCTCCTGCGCCTGAGCCAAGACTGGTCCTGTTATTGCACCTTCCAATCCGAGCCGCTCGTCCCCTGGACCAACAATGCCACCGAGCGCTTAATTGGCAGCATGAAAATGCGAGCCCGTACCGTCCGGGGCTACAAATCCTGGCCAGGCATGCATTCCGGCCTGCTCTTAGCTGCTACCAATCTCGTTTAACCCTTCCCGGGCTGCCCTGATCCCTTTGTCTTTCCGTTTTTCCGTTTTCGCCCACCGCCTTTGTTACAGACACTTACAGACACCAAAATTGACTTTTCTTCTAAAAAGCTTATACTAATAAATAAGCTCCGAATTGTCTTCAGAACTGTTATAGGTAATGACAGGCATTAGTTTCTTTGAATAGGGCCAGCACGCCTTTTATTGGTAGTATGACATTTTTGCTCTAGGAAAGCGAAGAGCACATGATCCAGACAGTTATCCTGAGGCTGGAGAATAGAAATACAAACGATTGAACCTGAACAACGCCAATTGAGCGTATCCCAACCAATTACAACCCAAAATTCCCCCATTGCATATGGGTTGGGGTCATTTGGGATGGAATCCCTCTATATAGTATTCGCGGGTTTCTATATGTTTTACTACATTGATGAACTGGGGCTTGCCGTCGCGATGGCAGCAATCATCAATGTCATCTATGCTATCTGGGATGCGGTCGACGATCTGTTAGTAGGATTCTTCTCGGATAATACGCGTACTCGATGGGGTAGGCGAAGGCCATGGCTCTTAACTGGACTGCCCTTCTACGTGGGGATCCTGGTGTTGGTGTACGCGGTGCCCCAACGTTTTCTCGAAGGAAATGCATTATTCTGGTATGCACTGGTCGTATTTCTACTGTTTGAAGCGGCACGTACGGTTATGTCGGTTAACTACGCAGCACTATTTCCGGAGCTCTTCCAGGGCCTGCGGGAACGGGCGCGTGCAAGTTCATACTACGTAGGGCTCGCCACGCTTGGTGAGCTTGCCGGGTTCACGATCCCACCATTTATTTATGCTACTTTTGGTTTTGTTCCAATGGCAATTGGCTTTGCCGGAGTTGCAGGGATCGCTCTCTTCCTGGGAATCATCCGCAATACAGAAGACCCAAAAGTTATGAACGCGCCTCCGTTGGGTGTGAAAGATGCCTTCGGGGAGGTGCTAAAAGACCGTCCCTTTTTGCTGTTCAGCATTGCGGTGACCTTTCTCATTTTTACAACTGGAGTGTATACCCTGGCGACCCCATTCTGGGTCAAGTACACGCTCCGGGCCAGCCCGCAGGTGACATCACTCATTTTCGCGATCGTATTTATCACAGCTATTTTGTCAGTCACCATTTGGGGCAGAGTTCTCCCTATCCTGGGAATGAAACGAACCTGGCTGTGGACTGTTGCTGTGATGGGTGCATCAGCGATAATTATAGGACTAGCATCCAACCTGGTTATGGGAGCGATTGGGGCTGCCGTCGCCGGGGCAAGCCTGGGAGGGCTCAAGGTCTGCCGTGAGATCATCATGGCTAATTTTGTGGATAGGGGCCTGGAACGTACAGGTCATCGTCGAGAGGGAATCTATTACAGCCTTTTGCGAGTGATCGGAAAGCTCTCGAAGATCCTGGAGGCGCTGGCTTTGGTGCTTTTAGGCCTGCTCTTCGGTTACGTCAGCGGTGAAAACCCCGGTCCGCAGCCAGAGAACGCATTCCGTTTTTTGATGAGCGTATTTCCGCTGGTTTTTACCTTCCTCGCCTGGCTCGTTGCCAGTAGACTTTCATTTGAGAGCAAACAGGCATAGAAACGCCTGGTATCATCAGTTCATTATGCAAATGGATTTACTCGCTTCAAAATTTTACTTTCCACCACATCGTGTGAATCTCGTGCGACGACTACACTTATTCGAGAAGCTCGATGCAGGTTTGGGTGGGAAGTTAACCCTGGTTTCCGCCCCGGCGGGTTTTGGCAAGACGACCCTGGTGAGCGAGTGGATTCGAGA
>DATAKV010000393.1:0-13927 GCA_036261375.1 Anaerolineales bacterium | reverse complement strand
TTGGTCGCCGTGTTCGAATCATTCCCGACGCTGGGTCCGATTGTGATCAATGACCAGTATGCGGAAGAGGCTTTCACGTTCTACGACCATCCCAAGGTCCTGATCTTCAAAAAGAGCGACGATTTCAGCATAGACCAGGTGCGTTCCTCGCTTGCCACGGTCGATCTGGCAACGGCTGTCCATCTCACGCCGCGCCAGTTCGACGATTACTCCTCGTTGATGCTGGCGGAGGATACCCTTGCCCAGCAGCGAGCCGGCGGGACCTGGTCACAGCTATTCAATTACGACTGGATCCAGAATCGATATCCGGTCCTTGGCCTGCTGATCTGGTATCTGTTTATTTTCCTTCTCGGACTGGCCGTCTATCCTCTGATCCGCCTGGCCCTGCCCGGGCTGGCCGACAAGGGATATCCGCTCAGCCGGGCCTTCGGACTGGTGCTGCTCGGCTACCTGTCGTGGATCGGCGGCTCGACAGGCGTTCCTTATACCCGCACCAGTGTTGCCGTTTTCCTCAGCTTGATCGTGCTCCTCGGCGCCGGCCTGGCATGGTATCAGCGTGACAGCTTGCGCGATGAATGGCGCTCGCGGCGCAACTACTTCCTGTCGATCGAGGGCCTCTTCCTGGCCTTTTTCCTGCTCGACCTGGTCATCCGCCTCGGCAACCCGGACCTCTGGCATCCTGCCAAGGGCGGCGAGCGCCCGATGGATTTCTCCTATTTCAACGCGGTGCTCAAGAGCACCTCCTTCCCGCCGTATGACCCGTGGTTCGCAGGTGGATACATCAACTACTATTATTATGGGTTCGTGCTGGTTGGCACGCCGGTTAAGCTGCTGGGCATCGTGCCTTCCATTGCCTACAATTTCATCCTGCCCACCCTGTTCGCCATAGTGGGAGTCTGCGCCTTCTCTATTGGCTGGAATCTTCTATCTGCGAATTCCCTCCATCGTGGAGATAAGACGGAAGATGACGATGATTCGCTGCCACTGCTTGCCGGTCTCGCGGCCTCAGCCTTTACGCTGCTGCTGGGAAACCTCGGCACGATCCAGCTTGTCTTCCAGGAGCTGCAGCAGATGGGTGCTGGAAGCATGTTCAAATGGAGCGCTTCCCTCTTCCAGCGCTGGGCCTGGGCGTTCCAGGGATTAATGATGGTCCTGCGGGGCACACCGCTCGCCATTGGATATGGTGACTGGTACTGGTACCCGAGCCGCGTCGTCCCGCCGCTGGGCGGCAATGAGATCACCGAGTTCCCGCTGTTCACCTTCATTTACAGCGACCTGCATGCCCACATGATCGCCATGCCGCTGGCCCTGCTCGCCATAAGCTGGGCGCTGGCCATCGTGGCCGGACGCGCCAGATGGCAGAATCCGTTTACGGCTGCGCTGGGATTCGCCGTGGGCGGCCTGATCATCGGTGCCCTGTACCCATCCAACCTGTCGGATATGTACACCTACCTGCCGATTGGGCTCTTCGCGCTGGGGTATGCCATCTGGCGGTATAGGAATGCAGACTCTCTCTACCAGCGTTTGGGACGGGTCGCCGGTGCCATTTTTGCACTGATTCTGCTCGCGTTCCTGCTGTACCAGCCTTACCGCGACTCGTACAGCCAGGTGTACAGTGCGCTCGACCCGTGGAAGGGGCCCTATACGCCGCTGGGCTCTTACCTCACGCAGTGGGCCCTGCTGTTGTTCGTCGTTGTCTCCTGGATGGCCTGGGACACGCGTGAATGGATGGCCGAGACACCGGTCTCTGCGCTGGCGAAGCTGAAGCCCTACCAGCTGCTGATCGAAGGCTCCCTGGGGGCGATCGTGCTGGTCCTGTTTGCTCTTCAGTTCATGGGGACCAGCGTTGGCTGGGTGGCGCTGCCCATCGCCGCCTGGGCGGGCGTCCTTTTGCTGCGTCCCAACCTGCCGGATGCGAAGCGCTTCGTACTGTTCATGATGGGGACGGCGTTAATCATTACGATCGTTGTCGAAGTTGTAGTGGTGCGCGGCGATATCGGGCGGCAGAATACGATCTTCAAGTTCTATCTG
This sequence comes from Anaerolineales bacterium, assembly GCA_036261375.1. Taxonomy (GTDB): domain Bacteria; phylum Chloroflexota; class Anaerolineae; order Anaerolineales; family Villigracilaceae; genus Defluviilinea. The sequence goes on along the minus strand of DATAKV010000393.1, from coordinate 11,896 downwards.
CAATCCTGGTTCCTGCTGGCAGCCAGCGCAGGTGCGGCCTTCGCCTGGACCCTGCCCGCCTTCTTCAAGTGGCTGCCCGGCTGGCGCGCCATATGGCAGACCGGGATGATCCTGCTCGTTTCAGGTGCCGCCCTCTTTACCATCAGCGGTACGTCCGGCAAGATCCGCGACCGCTGGATCGCGGAGGCCCCGCGCACGCTGGATGCGATGACCTTCATGCAATATGCCCACTATGATGACTTCGGCCAGCGCCTAGACCTCAGTGAGGACTACCACGCCATCCGCTGGATGCAGGACAACGTCCAGGGATCGCCGGTCATCGTCGAAGCGAACTGTCCCGAGTACCGCTGGTGCACACGCTATACCATCTATACCGGCCTGCCGGGCGTGGTCGGCTGGAACTGGCACCAGCGCCAGCAACGCGGCTTTCTCTCCACCTGGGTGGAGGACCGTGTCATCGACGTCGGCAATTTCTATAACAGCATCGACCTGGACGACACCCGCTCCTTCCTCGTGAAGTACGATGTACGTTACATCATCATTGGGCCGCTCGAACGGGCTGCCTACACCCCTAGAGGCATCGCAAAGTTCGACGCCTTCGAAGGGATGTATTGGAATGCCGTTTATCGTGACGGTGAAACGGTGATCTATGAGGTGAACTCTGAAACAGGAGATTAAGGGCCTATGATCTATCACATCACAACGCGCACAGCCTGGAGCGAGGCACTCGAACGCGGCGATTACCGCGCCGAAAGCCTCGAAGCGGAAGGGTTTATCCATTGCTCGACGGAATCCCAGGTGGTTCCGGTTGCGGAGAAGTTTTATGCCGGACTGAGCGACCTGCTGCTGCTGGTGATCGAGCCTGCCCGGCTGACCTCTGACCTGAAATGGGAGCCGCCATCCGGGGGAACACCGCCTCCGGGCGTCCCGGAAGGTGATCTCTTTCCCCATATCTACGGTGCCATTAACCTGGACGCAGTGGTCCAGGTGCTCGACCTGCAGTCCAACCCGGATGGGAAGTATTCACTGCCTTGGAACTAACCGGATCCTCTATCCAATCCTGGGGTATCATCTGACAGGGCTCCTCTTCTACCTATACAAGGATTTGGAATACATCCCTACATGACCGCTTTCATCTCCTGGACCATCGTCGTCACCCTGCTTGGCTGGCTGACCTTTCCGCTGATATATCATCTCTTCCCCGCGCTGGCCGACCGCGGCTACACTCTCGCCCGCGCCGCGGGAATGCTGGTGTGGGGATATGTGTTCTGGCTGTTCGCCTCGCTTGGCATCGCCCAGAATGATGCGGGCGGGCTGCTGCTGGCGTTACTGGTACTCATTGGTTTGAGCGGCTGGGCATACATGGCAGACCGTGGACGATCGATGGTGGACGATGAAACGGTCCACGGTCCACGGTCCATCGTCGAATGGGCGCACGAAAACTCCAAATTAATCCTTACAACCGAACTTCTCTTTCTCATCGCCTTTGCATTCATGGCCTTCATTCGCGCCAACAACCCGGAGATCACAACGGCCGGCGGCGAGAAATGGATGGAGACTGCCTTCATCAACGCCATCCTGCGCTCGCCGACGTTCCCGCCCCATGATCCATGGTTGTCGGGCTATGCCATCTCGTATTATTACTTCGGATATGTGTTGACTGCCATGCTGGCCAAGCTGACCTCCACGCCGGGGCCGGTGGCGCACAACCTGATGCTGTCGCTGATCTTCGCTTTGAGCGCGGTTGGGGCGTATGGATTGTTGTATAACCTTTTGTCGGCGTTCCAACGCTCAAGGGGAATGGAAACAAAGAATGGGTTCTTGCCTGCGCTGGGCGGCCTGCTGGCTCCTCTCTTTCTGCTCATCGTCAGCAACCTGAACGGCTTTCTCGAGTCCCTGCACAGCAAGGGCATCGGCTGGACGTACAATGCCGATGGCTCGGCCTCCTCTCCATTTTGGAGATGGCTGGATCTGCAGGTGCTGAGCGATCCCCCCGCCCTGCCGCTGAAATGGGCTCCGGACGAGTTCTTCTGGTGGTGGCGCGCCTCACGCGTACTGCAGGATTATGACTTGAACGGCAACCGTTTCGAGGTCATCGATGAATTCCCCTTCTTCTCCTATCTGCTAGGCGATCTGCACCCGCATGTGCTGGCGATGCCATTCAACCTGCTGGCCATCGCCGTGGCGCTTCATATCTTCCTGGGCGGCTGGCGCGGCACCATCGACCTGTTCTTTGGCCGGCTTCATCTCAGCAAAATAGGCTTCTTCATCGCGGCACTGGTCCTGGGCGGGCTGGCGTTCCTCAACACCTGGGATATCCTCCCTGGCGCGGCGCTGATCGTTTTCAGCTACGCGCTGGCCCGGGTACATGAGTCCGGCTGGGATTGGGAACGGATCGAAGACATCCTCCTGCTGGGCATCCCGCTGGGTGTCACCGCCTTCCTTCTGTATATTCCGTTCTATGTAGGGTTTGACTCACAGGCCGGGGGCATCGTCCCGAACTTCATGTTCGTGACGCGCGGCGCTCACCTGTGGGTGATGTGGGGCACGCTGTTCCTGCCGCTCGTCGCCTACCTTGTCTATCTCTGGCGAAGCCGATACCCGGTCCACTGGCGCGCGGGCCTGATCACGGGAATCGGATTACTGCTCGCTTTGATCGCCGGCATGTTCCTGGTTGGCTTCTTTGGGATGAGGCTAAAGCCTGACCTGGTGCAGGGAATTTTGCAGGGCCAGGGCCGGGATGCAGGAATGTTCATAGCAGACAGCATGTCGCGCCGCTGGACGAATATCGGCAGCCTGCTGACCCTGCTGGCGCTGTTAATTCCCACGCTGGCCTTTCTCTTCAGCCGGGAGCGTCCGCCGGCGAACGAGCCATCGCAGCCTCACTCGACTACCTTCACACTTCTGCTGATCGGGATCGGCACCCTGCTCATCCTGGGGCCGGACTTCTTCTACCTGCGCGACAACTTCGGATACCGCATCAACACAGTCTTCAAGTTTTATTACCAGGCCTGGATCCTGCTCTCGCTGGCGGCCGCGTTTGGGGCGGCGGTCATGCTCTCCAGGCTGCACGGGGCCGCATCGACGATCTATTCCATCTTCATCATCCTCGTGATCGGGCTTGGGCTTTTCTATCCGATCTTCAGCATCCCAAGCAAGACGGACAATTTCAAGGCGAACAATCCCGACCGGCGCACCCTGGACGGCTCGGCCTACCTGCCCAGTTTCATGCCGGAGGATTACCAGGCGATCACGTTCCTGCAGGGTCTCGAGCCGGGCGTCGTGGCCGAGGCGGTTGGCGGGCAGTACAGCGAATATGCCCGCGTGGCTACCTTCACCGGCATGCCCGCCGTCCTGGGCTGGCCCGGCCATGAGGGACAATGGCGCGACAATGCCCTGCAGGGCACACGCCGCGATGATATCCAGACTCTCTATACAACACCGGACTGGTCGACGGCCTGGGAGATCATCCAGCGCTACAACATCCGTTATGTGTACGTGGGAACCCTCGAGCGATCTTCGTACCCGGTCAATGAAGAGAAGTTCAATCTGTTCCTGAAGCCCATCTACCAGCAGGGCAATGTGACGATCTATGAAGTCCCTGTTCCCCGCTGAGAAGAGGCAGCCGGTATGAAGCGCGTCCAAAAGCAATCCTTCTTCGATTCACGAGTAAAATACCTCCATGAGTTCCTCCCGACTTAAATACGAAGGCTGGCTGTACGGGCTGGCCTTTCTCATCGCCCTCGGCTTCCGGCTGATCCAGCTCGGCGCCACACCGCTGACCGATTCAGAGGCCTCGCTGGCCCTGCAGTCGCTTCAGATCGCAGAAGGGACGCGCCCGCTCCTGGGACCGCAGCCTGCCTACATTCTCCTGACCGGCGTCCTGTTCACGGTCATCGAAGCGACGAATTTCATGTCACGCCTGATCCCCGCTCTGGTGGGCAGCGCGCTGGTCTTCGTCCCGATGTTGTTCCGGGAAACGCTCAAGCCGCGCCCGGCCTTGATCCTGGCATTTCTCTTTGCCATTGACCCGGGCCTGGTTGCCCTGTCACGCCAGGCAGGTGGGACCATTCTAGCTGTGACGCTCGGACTGCTCGCCTGGGGCTTGTGGACCCAGCGCCGCCTGCTGCCGGCCGGGATCGCAGCCGGCCTGGCCCTGCTCTCCGGCCCGTCGCTGTGGATGGGATTGTTCGCCCTTGGATTGACATGGATCTTTCTGCAGGGCCTGGAATCTCGGATCCAGGCGAATGAGTATGAGAACAGCGAGGATGTGTCTCTCACTTCTTCGGTAAGCGTGAGCAGGTACGAGCTCCGCCCGGCACTCCTCGCGCTGGTGTTAACGATCGCCCTGGTGGGTACGCTCTTCTTCCTCGTCCCTAACGGTCTGAGCGCCTGGATTGCATCCCTGCCTGCCTACCTGACGGGCTGGGTCACGGCATCGGCCACGACACCCGGCCGCATGCTGTTCATCCTGCTGGCCTACGAACCCCTTGGCCTCTTTTTCGCTGTCCTTTCGCTCATTCGCGGCTATCGCACCGGCAGCCAGCGCATCATTCGACTGAGCATCTGGCTGGGAGTCGCACTGCTCCTGGCTGTGTTCTACCGCCAGCCGGGTGAGCTCGTCTGGGCCATCCTGCCGCTGCTGGCGCTGGCCGCATTGGAGATCTCGCGCAGCCTGAATGTGTTCCGCGCCGAGCGACTCGAGGTGGGGGCCGTCTCCACCGCACTGCTGATCCTGCTGGCCTACATCTGGTTCGATATCGCCGCCATCGGGCTCGACCCGTTCAACCAGTTCGCGACGGCCATTCCCATTCTCGGAAGCGTTCAGAATCCACGCTATGCGATCCTGTATGGCGCGATAGGTATTCTCGTTTTGTGCATTCTGTTCGTCGCCTTTGGCTGGTCTGGGCGCACGGCCTGGCTGGGGAGCGCCTGGGCTTTCCTGATCTTCCTGACCGTCTACAGCCTCGGCGCGGCCTGGGGCGGCAGTGGATTGCGTAACCCCAACGGGATCGAGCTATGGAACCCGGATCGTAAGCCCGCCCAGGCGGATCTGCTTCTTACGACCGTGCGCGACGTTTCGGAGAGGAGCCTGGGCCACGACCAGTCCCAGCCGGTGACACTCATGGGTGTCGACTCGCCTGCGCTCGAATGGCTGCTGCGCGGCCATACCGTGGAGTATGTCACTGCGCTCGATGCAACTGCCGCGCCGCCTCTGATCATCACCCTGCCCATGGACAATTTGAACCTGCCATCTGCCTACCGCGGGCAGGATTTCACCTGGCGCCAGCGCATCCTTTTCGAAACCATGCAGCGTCCCGAATGGTGGCGCTGGCTGGTCAACCGCCAATTGCCGCGCGAGAATGAAACCATTATCCTCTGGGCGCGCAACGATCTCTTCCCCGATTCCAGGCAAAATCCCCAGTAGGGTCGAGGTTATCTCGACCCTCTCCCAACAAGATATCCATGCCATCCAACCCACCCTCCATCATCGCCATCGACGGTCCCGCGGCTTCGGGAAAATCCACACTGGGATTAAGACTTGCCCAGGCCCTTGACTATCTATTCTTCGACACAGGCGTCATGTACCGTGCCGTCACCTGGCTGGCGCTCGATCGCGGTGTCGATATCAATGATGAAACTGCAGTGACGGCTTTGGCCGAGAACGTGCCCATCGATGTGGCACCCGCCTCCCAATCCGATGGACGCACCTGCGATGTGATCGTCGAAGGCCGGGATATTACCTGGCAGACGCGCCTGCCCGAAGTGGAGAAGCACGTATCCGTGGTCTCTGCCTACCGGGGTGTGCGCGCCGCGCTGACCCGCCAGCAAAGACGCATCGGCCTGCGCGGAAACGTGGTCATGGTCGGGCGCGATATAGGGACGGTTGTCCTGCCAGACGCGGATCTAAAAGTATATCTGGTTGCCTCCGCAGAGGAGCGCGCCCGCAGGCGATTCGAGGAGATCCTGGCCCGCGGGGAAAGCGCAGATTATAAAGAGATCCTGGGGAAGGTGATCGAACGCGATCGGATCGACTCGACCCGCGACGTGGCTCCGTTACGACCGGCCGAGGATGCCGTTTTGCTCGACTCCGATCCGCTGACCGCCGACGAGGTCTTCGAAAAAGTTCTGGCTCTCTGTTCATGAGCGAAGGATATTCCGTCCCTGTGCGATTCCGGATCGTCCGGCCCATATTGAAGGTCATCTTTCGCGGTATCTTTCGGACCCTGGGGCGTGTTAAGATCACAGGGACCGAAAATGTCCCTCTTGGCAGGCCTTATGTGGTCGCCATGAACCATGTCTCGATCTACGACCCGCCGCTGGCGGCAGCCTTCTGGCCTGAACACCTGGAGATCATCGGCGCAAGCGATGTGTTCGATAAACCCGGCCAGGGGCAGCTGCTGCGGGTCTACGGCGTGATCCCCGTCCATCGCGGCGACTATGACCGGGCACTGTTAACCCGGATCATCCGGATCATCGAGGCAGGCTTTCCGCTGCTGATCGCACCCGAAGGCGGGCGCTCCCACGCCACAGCCATGAATCGGGCCAAGCCGGGCATCGCCTACATTGTCGAAAAAACAGGGGTGCCTGTCCTGCCGCTCGCTATTGTGGGCACCACACAAGACTTCTGGCAGCGTGCCCGCCGCGGAAAACGGCCTCCGCTCGAGATGCATATCGGCAAGCCTGTCATTCTTCCCGATATCACAGCCCGGGGCACGGATAAACATGTGGCGCGCCAGCACAACGCCGACCTGGTCATGCGCCATATTGCCGGTCTTTTACCCTTGGAATATCGTGGTGTTTATGCTGAATCAGCCATCCTCCCCTCCTAAACCTGTCACTGAGATCTGGCGACCGGACCTGGTTGCCCTGCCGCGCCTCACCCCGGCGCGCCGGCTCTTCCGCCACTTCACGCGCGGCCTGTTCAAACTGCTCGCGTTCCTGTTCATGGATGCCACCGTGACCGGCATGGATCATTTCCCTCGCAAAGGGCCGGCGCTGGTGGTCATGAACCATCTCGGGGATGCCGACGCGGTCTTGCTGGGCGCATCTGTACCGGTCCTGGTCGATGGAATGGGAAAGATCGAGCTGAATGACCACTGGCTGGTGGGGCCGGTGTTCCGCGCCTACGGGATCATCTGGGTCCATCGCGGCCGGCCGGACCGCAAGGCTCTGCGTGCCGCCCTGGACGGTCTCGCCGAGGGGCGTATGATTACTCTCGCTCCCGAGGGACGCCAGTCCGTTATCGGTGGGCTAGAGGACGGAAATGAGGGCGCAGCCTTCCTCGCTCTCAAATCGGGAGCCCCGATCGTACCGGTGGCGATGACGGGGACGGAGAACGGTCATATTTTCAGCCATATGAGACGGCTCAAACGCGCCAAAGTCACCCTGGCCGTCGGAAAGCCGTTCTATCTGAAGGAGCAGACCGACCGCCAGGCCATGCTGCGCGAAGGCACACGCCAGATCATGGAATCGCTGGCCAGCCTGCTGCCAGAATCCTACCGGGGAAATTACAAGACCACCCATTAATTGTCATTCCTTCGCCACGCTCGCAGGGACGGATTAACGCTATAATCCTCCCATATGCAGTTCCTGGCAACGCTGTTGGACAACCTCGCATACTTCAATCCCATTTCGCTCGCAGGGTGGATGGTATGGCTTGGTTTGGCAGGGCTGCTTTTGGTTTTGCTGATCAGCTGGCGCAGGATCCAGCCGCAGTGGAATTCAAATTCCTGGGGAATACTGGGGGCGTTCCTGATCGCCGCTCCTCTCGCGGCATTATTCTTCGGCTTGAAATTTTCAACAGGCAGCGCCCTGCCCATGCCGGGCATGCCCGACGATCCGCCGGGTTCCACCCTGATGATCTTTTCCGCCATCCCGTGGATGCTGGCGGGCGGTCTGCTCGGTCCACTGGCCGGAGCTGCGGTCGGGATGCTGAGCGGACTGGTGCGCGGCCTGTGGGACACCCATAGTCTCTTCAGTGTGATCGAGCTGGGATTGCTGGCGGCCCTGTTCGCCATTGCCAGCCGCCAGCGCTACCGCACTTTTCTCTTTCGCCTGATTCGCCAGCCCCTGGTCTGCGCCCTGTTGTTGGTCCTTGTCCATCTCCTGGTATTTGTCCTGAGCGCGTTCTTTACGGTGTCGACGACCGCTTCGGTCACTCAGCGTCTCGACTATGCCCTGAGCAACCTGGGGGTCATCAGCCTGGCCTTTGGCGGGGAAATGCTGGTGGCCGGGCTGGCCGGCCAGATCGTCGCCTCCAGCTACCCAAGGCGCTGGGGCGAAACAGGGTTTCTCCAGCCTTCTCCTGCCGAGAAAAGTATCGAGACGCGATTCATCTCCGGCACGGGTACGATCATTATCCTGTTGCTGGTCACTCTATTGATCGGCGACTGGGTTGTCGCCGGGAGAGCCGCGCGCAGGCTGCTCCGGGAACGCCTGGAAAGTTCCGCCCAGCTCGCCTCCCAGAACGTTCCGTTCTTCCTGGAGACCGGCCAGATCCTTTCGTCGCAGATCGCGGCCGACTCCCGCCTTCAGGATCCAAATGCCGATATGACCGCTGTCCTACGGGAGCGCATTCAGTCGGTACCCTATTTCAACCAGCTTGTCATCATGGATACCTCGAGCCGCCTGGTGCTGGCCCGTTACCCGGCGGACCCTCCTTTCGAGATCACACGTGCCGAGGAAGATGGCCTCTCCCTCATCCAGCTCGGTGTGCCCAACCAGGTTTATATTGTCCCGCCCATTGGCGAAGGGGATGCGGCGGGCGCTGCCTTCCTGGCCGGCATTCCACAAACACAGATGGCCCTGATCGGACGCACCCATCTAGGAGCAAATCCATACACCCGCTCCTTGCTCAATAATCTCAACAGCCTGGCGGAACTCGAGGGCCGCGGCCTGCTGACCGCGGAAGGTGTGATCGTCTACGACTCCCGCGGTACAAGCATCTGGGCTCCCTATGAAGGGCAGGTCGGCGAACAGGCCGCCTTTTTCGATGAAACCGATTCGGTCGGCGCGCGGCAGTTGGTCTACTACCAGCCCGTGGATGGCCATCCCTGGGCGGTCATCTTTTCAGTCCCGGCACAGGCAACCCAGCAGCTCGCCATCGATATCGCCCTGCCGATCTCCCTGATGATCGTTCTGCTCGGGATCGTGGCGCTGGTCTTCCTGCGCATCAACCTGCGGGCAGTCACGGGATCCCTGCAGAACCTGGCCGCCGAGGCCAAATATCTCTCAACAGGCAAATTCGACCGCCCGCTCAATGTACAGGGGGAGGACGAGATCGGCGAGCTGAGTCATGCCTTCGAGCAGATGCGCGTCAATTTACAGGCGCGTCTGCAGGACCTCAACCGCCTGCTGGTCGCCAGCCAGGGTGTGGCCTCCAGCCTGACTCTGGGCGATGCGCTGCGGCCCGTATTGGAGGCGGTGGTGGCGAACGGCGCCAGCTCGGCAGCCATCATCCTGGCACGCGACATCTTCCCGACCACCGCCTTTACCCCCGTCCGATTTGCGGATGGTCCGGAGCGGGAGGTGTACATGCACCTCGATCACCAGATTCTCTCGCTCGCCCAGCAGCAGGACCGGACGGTGATGGCCACGATCTCGCGCAACCGAGGCCTGATCCTCGACCCAAACCTGCCCCAGCCCGAATCGCTGATCGCGATTGCCCTGCGCAATGAAAAACGCTATTACGGCGTGCTCTGGGCCGCATACAACAAACAGCGCATTTTCAACGAGACAGACCTGCGATTCATCAGCACGCTGGCCAGCCAGGCATCCCTGGCAGTGACGAATATCCGCCTGTTCCTGACCGTAGAGGCCAGCCGCGGTCACCTGGAGGCGATTCTCAACTCCACGCCCGACCCGGTCCTGGTCACCGATGCTTCGAACCGCCTGATCCTGGCCAACCCGGCCGCAGGTCATGTTTTCGGGGTGAAAATACAGCGCGGTGAACGTCCGGATATCGAAGAAACCCTCCAGGTCAAAAATCTGAACGAACTGCTAACATCCTCCTCCACTGAGCGCCGCTCGGCCGAGATTCGCATGCCGGATGGACGGACCTACCTGGCCATGGCCTCTCCCATGACCGCCGACGGCCGCAGCGTGGGACGCGTCTGTATCCTTCGGGATATTACCCAGCTCAAAGAGATCGATACACTGAAGTCCGAATTCGTATCCACCGTCAGCCATGATCTGCGCTCCCCGCTGACCCTGATGCGCGGCTACGCATCGATGCTCGAGATGGCCGGTGAGCTGAACGAGCAGCAGAAGAACTATGTGCGCATGATCCTGCAGGGCGTGGACAATATGGCCAGGCTCGTCAACAACTTGCTCGACCTGGGACGCATCGACTTCGGCGTCGGCCTGCAGGTGGAGAGCATTCCTGTACTGGATATCGTCGAACGCGTGACCGGCTCCCTGCAGATGCAGGCCACCCAGAAAAAGATCTCACTCGGCGTGGAGATACCCCGCGACCTGCCGCATGCCATCGAAGCCGACCAGGCGCTTCTGCACCAGGCTTTGTACAACCTGGTGGAAAACGCCTTAAAGTACACCGCGGAGGGCGGTATTGTGACCATTCACTTACAGCCGGCTCCCGGCTCCCTGACCTTTGCCGTGCAGGACAGCGGGATGGGCATCCCGGAAAGTGACATGAAGCGCCTGTTCGAAAAGTTCTACCGCGGCTCCAACCGGGAGGCACTTGCCCAGCGCGGCACCGGGCTCGGACTGGCGATCGTCAAATCCATCGCCGAGCGGCACAGTGGGAAGGTATGGGTGGAAAGTGAGCTGGGCAAGGGCAGTATTTTCTATTTGCAAATCCCCCTTGTGCAGTCTAAAGCCTCGACGTCTCTCTATTAAAGTATCTTGATGTTATGAGCTTTCATCTTCCCCGTGTACATGATACGGCACGTTGATGATCACGATGCCAGGTTGACGTTTGAGTTGGTTGCGTAGAAGTTCCGCTGTGTTCATATGCAGGGCGGCGGTCACGCGGCTGTTCGAAACAAACTCCGGCACAACAATGGTGAGAGTTTCACCCGTCTGGCGCTGCCGTGTGATCTCAGTGATATATTCCAGCAACGGCTCGAGCAGGAGGCGATAGGGTGAACTCAACATCACCATTCGCACACCACCTCCCCATATTTCCCATTTTTTGTGCACCTTTTCTGCTTCCCCCGGTTCAATCGCCACATAGACCGCTGTAATATCATCTGAAAGAATGCGTGCGTAGCGCAGTGCTGCCAGTGTGCCCTGATGTACGCCGCTGACCGGCATGATGACGCGATGACGAGTGTTATGCGGGGGGATAGCACCAAAATTATCCAGGGAAAGTTTTTGGGCAAGTCCCTTGTAGTGATGGTGAATTCCCCCAAAAATCCCAACCAGAAGGGGGATAAGGATCAAAACAACATACGCTCCATCATAAAATTTTGTCACGGCAAAAACCATCATGACAATCGCAGTGCAGACGGCGCCAAACCCATTGATTAACATTTTTATCGGCCAGTTTTTTACAAAGTGCAGCGTTGAACCTCTTTCCAGCTTCTCTTCGCCGGGCTTGAGCCTGCCAATTTTGAACCAGCGGAGCGCCATTCCGCTTTGAGAAAGTGTAAATGAAAGGAATACTCCGATGGCATATAAGGGTATAAGGCGGGTAACACTTGCACTGAAAATGACAAGAATGATGGATGCAATGGCGGCGAGCGTTACAATGCCGCTCGAATAAACCAGCCGGCTTCCACGATAGGTAAGCTGGCGGGGAAGGAACCCATCCTTTGCCACAAGTGCACCCAGTCTTGGAAAATCTGCAAACGCTGTATTGGCCGCCATAATAAGAATGACGGTGGTGGCACCGAGTATCATGAGATATAGGGGTCCACGTCCGTCAAAAACC
>DATAKV010000387.1:0-1899 GCA_036261375.1 Anaerolineales bacterium | reverse complement strand
GCATCCAGCACTTCGACACTGACGGCATCTGCGGTCAGCCCAAGCTGTTCGAGGCCCTGCTTGATGGCTTCCTCCACCGTGGGTGCAATCACTTCCAGCGTGGTTCGTTCATTCATACCCGCCTCCTACTTTGACTTTTTTGCAGCCAGCTGCTGCTTTGAGCGGCCGGGGATCAGGCTGCTCCAGTTGGCTTTTCCCTGCATGGCGTACTGGATGATGCCCAGCAGGTTGCTGGTGATAAAGTAGACCGCCAGGCCGGAGGGGAACGTCAGAGCGAACCAGCCCAGCAGCAGCGGCATGTAGATGCTCATCATATTGCTCATGGCCGCACTCTGGTCGCCCGGGTTGGCGGTGGCAGGCATGGTCAGCTTCGCCTGGACGTAGGTGGTCAGCGCCACGATGATCGCCAGGGTAGGCAGACCAAAGCCGAAGATGGCCACCGATTCGGGGCGGCCCAGGTCCATCCACAGGAACTTGCTGTTGAGCGGAATGAGCTTAGAAACATCCAAAAAGGAGAAGGCGCTGGCACTCCGGGAGAGCTCGAGCAGACCCAGGGGGGTGACGGCCAGAGCACGGGTGATGCTCTGGTAGAGTGCAATGATGATCGGGAACTGGAGCAGGGTCGGCAGACAGGAAGCGAATGGATTGATACCACGTTCGCGATAGATGCGCATCTGCTCCTGGGCAAGTTTTTCCTTGTCCTTGGCATACTTCTTCTGGATATCCTGCCATTCCTTGTCCGTCTGCAGATTCTGCATGGCGGATGCACCCTTCATCTGCTGGGCATTCAGCGGCCAGGTAACAATCCGGATCAGGATGGTGAACAGGATGATCGCCACCCCGAACATGTGCGGACCTGCCCCCAGAAGGTTATAGATCCACAATAAAACGCTTGTAAAAAGGGAGACAAAAAGATCCCACATAGTTCCTCTTAATTTTCGTCGGTAAACGTCCAGACCGTTCGGCCATTCTGGTCGAGCGCGGCAAGGTAGAAATCCGCCTCCAGAGGGGCGACGAGCGTCAGGCCGCCGGCTGAGACGGGCGTGGTATAGATCTTCCCGCCTATATCCTGCGACCAAAGCACCTTGCCTTCCCGGTCCAGGGCGTAGACGGAGCCGGATTCGGTGGCCAGCAGGATGCTCTCACTCTGGACCAGGGGGCTGGCTGTAATAGGGCCATCCGGCTGGACCGGCGGCCAGTTCAGGCCCGTCGTCTCGGTATTGAAGGAATAGAACCTGCCTTCGAGATCGCTGAAATACAGGGTATCACCGTCCACCTGGGGAGTGCTCCAGATCCAGTACTCTGATTCGAGGACGGGGCTGTGCTCACCGGTTTCGGGGTTGAAACGAATCAGCTGAGAGGCGAGCGAGCCGACATACAGCATCCCATCTGCGCCCAGGACTGCCGAGCCGGGGACCGCTCCTTCGACATCCTCATGCCAGAGAAGCTCGTAGGTGTTCACATCCACGGCGACCACACTGTGATCGAGTGAAGTGATGAAAACACGCTCACCATCCGTGACCGGCTCTGCCCACAGGCGGCCTTCGACAGGAATGGATTTGACAGCCTGCTTGTTGGACTGCCCATCCTGTAGGTCCAGGATATACAGATTTCCATCGGCATTCACAGCGAAGAGCTTGTCCTCCACAACCAGAGGCGGGGCGACCCAGTGATCCTTTGCACCGGTGAAGGCCCAGGCTTCGACGGGAGAATTCGTTTCGGGATCGATGTTCGCAGGGTTGATGGCGATCAGGCTGTAGGCTGACCCCGCACTGCCAACGATGATCTGGCCATCCGGCGTGACAACAGGCGTTGAGTAGAAGGCCAGGTCTTTATTGGTGTTTGCCGGATAGCGCCAGAGCTCCTGCCCGTCCTTCAGGTTGATGGCGTAGACGTGAG
>DATAKV010000376.1:0-2976 GCA_036261375.1 Anaerolineales bacterium | reverse complement strand
CTCCAGCCTTCTTGCGTATTCCATATCGCCCAGGCCTGCACCCTCTTCGCCGGTGAAGGCGATCCACTCAAGGGTGTGGCGGTGTTTTCGCTGTGACAGGGTCTCGGCCAGCGTAAGAAGGATCCCAACCCCGGTCGCATTGTCATACGCACCGGGAGTATCCACTTTCGAATCATAATGCGCGCAAAACACAATCCGCTCGGGGATATCACCCGGCAGTCTGCCGATCACATTGGAGGTATGACTTGGAACTCGAGGGGCGGCGATCTTCATCTGCACGATCGCGCCCGGACACTTCAGCAGTTTCAGCCCGGAGCTGGCCGACACCGTGACCGAGGGGATATCGAGATCGAAGTCCTCGATCAGGCGCCAGCGGGCGTGCAGGGTAGGGTTGACAGTGATGATCCCGGCGGGATGCCGCTCCTCCAGCAGTTGGATGATACGCCGGTCGCGATCTGAGACGTATATCCCCCCCTTTGTCGCCAGCTCTGTCTGGGCCATGTCGCCGTACAGGACAGGGATCCGGCCGGTGATCTCTGCCTGTTCCAGCTCTGCCGGTGTGCAGATCGGGAGGATGGATGCGCCAATATCACAGGATGGAGAAAATGTATTGACAGAGGCTTCCAGAAATTCCCCGTTTAACACAAGAGAAGCCTTCTCCACGGACCAGTTTGGGCAGGGAATATCCTGGGTCTCCACAATCAGGCTGCATCGCTCAAATATCCTGCAAATGTCATCGGCCGCAGCCCGGTTTGCAGCAGACCCGATCGGCCGGGTTCCAATATCGACAGACAGGTGTCTTACGTGTTCCAGAGCTTGCTCGCCAATTGTTTTCAAGTGTCACTTCCGGGATATGACAAAAATGGGAGAGCCTTAATGTGAAAAGGGATTGACTCTCGATAACCCTTTGACTATAATGATAAAAACGTTTGCGTAAACGTTTACCTTCGACAGTATACCCGATTTTTTCAAGGAAATCCATACATGACAACCATTCGAGAGGTAGCAGAAAGCGCTGGAGTGTCGTATGCCACCGTCTCCCATGTCATAAACAATACGAGGCTCGTCTCTCCGGAAACCCGCGAGCGGGTATTGGCAGCGATGGACGCCTTGAATTATCGCCCGAACGCGCTGGCGCGCTCCCTGCGCCAGGGGAAAACGAATACGATCGGTCTCGTCCTCCCCGACAGCGCCAACCCCTTCTTTGCAGAGATCAGCCGCAGTATCGAAGACGAGGCCTTCAAAAAAGGCTACAGCGTCTTCTTGTGCAACACCGAGCTGGACACCCAGCGCGAGCTGTTCTATGTGGATGTCTTGAGCAAGAAACAGGTGGACGGGATCATTTTCGTCGCGGCCGGCGACCAGGCCGATTCGCTGGATTACCTGATCCAGCGCAGGATGCCGCTGGTGATGATCGATCGCGAGGTCCCGAACGTCGAAGCCGACGCGGTCCTGACCGATAACCAGCTCGGCGGCTACCTGGCCACCCGCCACCTGCTCGACCTGAGCCACAGGCGCATCGCCTGTATTGCCGGACCCTCTTCCATTACCCCCAGCTCAGAGCGGATCATTGGCTACCGGAAGGCACTGGAGGAGGCCGGGATTTCGTACGATGAAAAGCTGATTCTGCGCGGCGATTACCATGCGCAATCCGGGATGGATATCACCCATATCATTCTGGGGATGGATCCGCGGCCCACAGCCATCTTCGCGCTGAACGACTTGATGGCCCTGGGAGCCCTGCGCGCGGCGGCCGAAGCGGGATGCTCCGTCCCCGAAGATCTGGCCGTTGTCGGCTACGATGACCTAGAGATCTCCCGCTTTACAAATCCTCCCCTCACTACCATTGCCCAACCGAAGAAGGAAGTCGGCACGCGGGCGGTCAACCTGCTGGTCGAACGGATGTCCGAGAAAAGCCAGCCTCCTGTCCGCCTCGTCCTGCCACCGGAGTTGATCATCCGGCGGAGCACGTAATAGCCATGGGAACCAGACACAGGTGCAGATGAACCCGAAGATCGTTGTTATTGGAAGCGCCAATACAGACTTTGTTCTTACCATGCCTGAACTGCCGTCCAAAGGAGAAACGGTCCTGGGCGATCAGTTTCGCGTGGTGCGTGGCGGCAAAGGCGCCAACCAGGCGGTGGCAGCCGCCCGCCTCGGTGCCGAGGTCACATTCGTGGCCCGCCTTGGAAAGGATAGTTTTGGCAACGAGGCCATAGCCGCATACAGGGAAGAGGGCATTTCCACCGAATTCATCGTCCAGGACGCGGACGTCCATTCCGGTGTTGCGCTGATCCTGGTCAACCAGAGCGGGGAAAACATGATCGCCGTCGGACCCGGAGCCAACGGCCGCCTGACACCGGAAGACGTCCGGGCGGCGAGCGATGCGATCCGCGAAGCCGACTGTGTGCTGCTGCAGCTTGAAATTCCTGTGGATGCTGTCCAGGCAGCAGTCGAGATCGCCCATGCCAGCAACGTGCGTGTCATCCTCAACCCCGCCCCCGCCCAGAAATTATCCCCCGAACTTCTCAAATCCATCGATATCCTCACGCCGAATGAAACCGAAGCTGCCATCCTGGCAGGCCAGGATCCATCTTCGAAGGAGCAAAAGTCCCTGGCCGAGCTTGCTTCCATTTTAGGGATCCCCCAGCTGGTTGTCACGCTGGGATCCAGGGGTGCGTGCATTGTTGAAGGCGGGGAGCGAACCGACATTCCCACGTTCACCATCAAGCCAGTGGACACGACCGCTTCCGGAGATGCATTCAATGGTGCACTTGCCGTTGCCCTGGCCCGCGGTGAGGACTTGCCGCAGGCCGTCCGCTATGCGAACGCGGCAGGTGCGATCACAGCCACCCGTCATGGAGCACAGCCCTCGCTCCCCACCCGTCAGGAACTGGAACAGTTCATGGCCTTATCAGCGCCTGGATTAAACCCGGCAGTCCGGGACGCTGTCGACTCGCCGAATCGAGCAGGCAA
>DATAKV010000045.1:0-4186 GCA_036261375.1 Anaerolineales bacterium | reverse complement strand
TTGAAAAAATATTCCGAGCGGGCCACATTTTGCCAGGCCGTGACCGATGCTGCCCAGCTCGGCGGCAGGCAGGCTCTGCTTGGCACGGCACGCAAGCTGTTAAAATCCGGCATCCAGACCGCGATCATCACCCTGGCAAAGGGCGGCTGTCTCGTGGCGGAGGGACAGGAGATCGTCCGTGTATTTTCTCCCCATGTCAAAGCCGTGGATGCCTGCGGCGCCGGTGCAACCTTTTCCGCCGGGTTCATCTACGGTTACCTGAAGGATTGGAACCTGGAATCCTGTGCCCGTTTTGCCACTGCCGCAGCGACCCTTAAAGTCACCCGCGCCGGCCTCGAAATGTTCCCGGTCGAGCAGATCATGGGACTGGCCCAGGTGCTTAAAGTGGAGCGCTGGAGATTCCGCAACAACCGCTTCGAGATCATCGAGCGCATCCTCTCCTTCCCCGATGAAGTGGCGAAACGCGGCAAGACTGCTCAGGAGCGGTTCCTGAGGGACATCCGCTTTCCAAGAAAAAAGAAAAGAGACGAGATCCAGCATCCGCACGTTAAGCCGAAGAGGAAGATTATTTAATCGGTTATGCACCTGGCGGTTTGAGCGAGAAAACAACTTAGAGGAGAACCCCCCATGTCATTTGCAGAGCTTCTTACGCAGGAACAGGTCCAGCGCGTCCACGAGGCATCGCTGGAGATTCTGGAAGAGGTCGGTCTGAAGGTACGGTACGAGCCGGCGCGTGCCCTGTTCGTTAGACACGGCTGCAACGTCGATTCGGAAACCACTATTGTCAAGTTCCCCAGGGATGTCGTCGAGCGCTACCGCAAAATGACGCCGCCGAAATTCACATTCCGCGGCCGCGACCCGAAATTCGATAAGACCATCCCCGATGACAGCCCCGTAATCGTGACGGCCAGCTCTGCGCCCGATATCATCGATCCCGAGACCGGCAAGGAGCGCCGGGCCGAATCCGGCGATATAGCCCGGATCGCCCATCTGATCAACGAGCTGCCGGGCTATGATATCTTCTCGATCTCTACACTGGCAGAAGACGCTCCCAAGGATCAATTCACGATCTCGCGTTTGTATCCGGCCTTAAGATATTGCCTCAAGCCCATCCGCATGACGACCACCGACCACAAGGACACCCTGGCCACGATGGAGCTGGCCTACATGGTGGCAGGCGGCAGGGATGCCTACATGGAGCATCCCTTCCTGGTCCATCATTACTGTCCCACCGTCTCGCCGCTAACGATGGATGTGCTCTCCACCGAGAATGTGATGTACTTTGCCGAGCTCGGCCTGCCCGTCTACCCGACCATCGTGCCGAATGCTGGCCTGACCTCGCCGATGTCGATGGCAGGCACACTGGTCCAGGGCAACGCCGAGTACCTGGCGACCGTGACGCTGATGCAGATGGTCAGGGAGGGTACGCCCACCATCTATGCCACGCTGTCCACCGTTGCTGATATGCGCTCAGGCGCCTATACTTCGGGCGCGATCGAATGCGGCATGATGCATATGGCCCATGCGCAGATGGCGCGCTATTACAACGTCCCGTGTGGAGGGTATGTGGGCCTGACGAATTCCAAGCTGAACGATGCCCAGGCGGGGTACGAGACCGGCATGTCTGGCATGGCCGGTATTCTGGGCGGCATGGATATGTTCAATATCGGCGGCCTGATCGACGCGCTCAAGACGTTCGATTTTGCCAAGGCGGTCATCGATGATGAGATCGCCCAGATGCTCAAGCGAGTCAAGCGCGGCATTTCCTTCAGCGATGACGACCTGGCGGTCGACCTCATCAAGCAGATCGGTCCCGGTGGTTCCTTTATTAAGCCCAAACATACAAGCCAGCGCATGAAGACTGAAATCGTAATGACCAAGATCGCCGACCGCGATGCCCGCTCGATTTGGGAGAAGAAAGGCGCTACCGATACTCATACGAAGGCGATGAACAAGGCCAGGGAAATCCTGGCCAGCCAGCCCGAATCGCGAATCCCACCCGAAATCGACGAGCAGCTGCGGGCTGCCTTCCCCGGACTGGTGCCCGGGGAACTGCTGCCGATTGCCCAACATGTCGCGTAGAGCCCGAATCGTCCTGGGACTGCTGATACTGGGGATATCTTTGTCCCTCCTGGCCTGGGGCTTCTGGCCGGCGCGGCGGGAAACGCGCGTCCAGCCGATTCCCCCGGTCGAGCTGCAGCTTCCGACCCCCGCTTCGTTTGAGCTTCAGCCTATTTTTTTCTCGTGAGCAAACTGCTTTTCCCGACCCGACTTCTTTTTCCGCTACTCAGCGCTGTCGTACTCTCCCTGGGCATTTTGGCGTGCGGTGCATCCATCACTCCTACGGAGGGTGAGGCCGAACCGGCTGCCACACAGCCGGTCCAGCCTGCAGCGACGGCTGAGGAGGTGGGCGAACCGCCGACTCTTCCCGCACTTCTATTGACGCCCTCCGGTGGGGGAGGTAATCCAACTGTCCAGCCGGCGACCCGGGTCCCGGCCACGACGCTGCCGGCATTGCCGGAGCGGCGTTACCTGACCCTGGAGTATCCTCCTCGCATGCGCGCCGGCGACTCGGATATCATCCGTCTGACGCTGGAAGTGGATGACCTCGGCAATATAACCCCAACCGCCGAGATCGAAGGCAACGTGGTTACCGGGAAGGTCATCGAGATCCCAAATCTCTATGAAACACATCAAGTGATCGTCGAATCGCGCTTCGACGTCGCCGGCATGGAAGTCCGCCCAAGCGAGCTGATCAGCGCCCCGATTTCCCAGGGACAGACCGCTGTTTTCTACTGGAGCATCCGCCCTGACGATGTGGGCTTCTATCGCGGCACGGTCTGGCTCTACCTGCGCTTTGTGGACAAATCCAGCGGTGAGGAAAGCCGCAAAACGGTATCCGCACAGATCGTTGAGATCGAAGCGGTCAATCTGCTCGGATTTTCCGCCAATGTTGCCAGGACAACCGGCATGGTCGGCTCGGTGCTTGGTACCATCCTGGGCTTTCCCTTCTTTGAGGATGCTCTTAAGCTCCTCTTCAGAAAAGTGGGTCGGAAAAATAAAATAGGATGAAAATCACCTAAAAAATTGACATACTTTCGGTACCTTGGTTTGTTCTTCATGGTACAATCTCCCCGCCTGGAAAATATGTTGATGGAGCATCTATGAATCAGTGGATCTACATTGGTTTGTTCTTTGTCGTTGGGTTGATCATCCCGGTCGGTGCGATCGCTGCCGCCTGGATCCTCGGACCCAAGAAGCCCAATCCCATCAAACAGACAACCTACGAGTGCGGCATCGAGACGGTCGGTGAGAGCTGGGTGCAGTTCAAAGCTCAATACTACATTTTTGCGCTCGTGTTCCTGATTTTTGATGTGGAGACAGTGTTCCTGTTCCCCTGGGCGGTCAAGCTTGGACAGCTCGGTCTGTTCGCCGTGATTGAAGGCATTATCTTCATTCTGATCCTCATTGCGGGCCTGGTGTATACGTGGCGCAAGGGGATGCTGGAGTGGGCCTGAAATCCAATTAAACAGAAGAAAAGAGGCTGATTGGATGCGTCCTTTCAGCCTTTTGTTTGTGTATGAGGCGGTGAACCGCCTGACTCCAAACATAGGAGTACTCTATGAGCTTTTGGAACGATCCCCTGAAAGTAGCCGCAGACTGGTTACTGGGCATCTTCACCGGCTGGGGAATGCCCGAGCTTGCCGCCAATATTTTGATCGGCTTCCTCGGCGTTTTGCTCCTCATCAGCCTGTTGATGGTGCTCGATATCTTTCTCGTCTGGGTGGAGCGCAAGGTGGTCTCGCGCTTCCAGGACCGTATCGGCCCGAACCGCGTCGGTCCCTTCGGCCTGATCCAGCCGTTCGCCGACATCATCAAGCTGATCATCAAGGAAGACACGACGCCCGGAGGGGCGGACAAGGTGGTGTACAACATTGCCCCTATGCTCTCGATGATGTCCGTGCTCATCCTGTGGGCCGTGGTGCCGTTGGCTCCGACAATCCTTGGCGTGGACCTGAATATCGGCGCGCTTTACATCATCGCCGCCGGTGCGATCGGGACGCTCTCGATCATCATGGCGGGCTGGTCGTCGAACAACAAGTTTGCCCTGATCGGCGCCTTTCGCCAGGTGGCGGTGATGGTCTCCTTCGAGATCCCGATGCTGACGATGCTGCTGATCCCGACT
>DATAKV010000359.1:0-2313 GCA_036261375.1 Anaerolineales bacterium | reverse complement strand
GCTCAGCCTCGAACAGGTGGTGGAAGCGGATCCGGCGTTTATCATCCTTGGCGACGCCCGCTATGGTGTCACACCCGAGTCCATCGCCGAGCGTCCCGGCTGGGGCAACCTGAGCGCGGTCAAGAACGGGAATGTCCTTCCTTTCAACGATGACCTGGTCAGCCGCCCCGGCCCGCGGCTGGTGGATGCTTTGGAGGAACTGGCGAAACTGCTCAGGCCGGGATTGTTTGAGTAGGAAGGTGGATAGGTAAACAAGTAGATAGGTAAACAGGTACACAGGGAACATGTTTACCTATCTACTTTTTATAGAATTATGCATCGCACTCCTTTTCTCTTAAGCCTTCTCTCCCTGCTCATTGCCATCCTGCTCAGCCTGGCGATCGGCTCGGTTTTCATTCCGCCGGCAGAGTTATGGCGCGTGATCAGTGGAGCCGCAGCCGGTGACACATCCCGTACCATCCTTCTGGATATCCGCCTGCCGCGCACGGTGTTGATCGCGCTGGTCGGCGCGGCGCTGGCGGGAAGCGGAGCTGCTTACCAGGGACTGTTCCGCAACCCGCTGGCCGATCCCTATCTCATCGGCGTAGCGTCAGGCGCAGGACTGGGCGCGATCCTGGCCATGTCCATCCGCTGGCCGTACACAACGCTGGGATTATTGGTGGTCCCCATGGCAGCGTTCCTCACCAGCCTGCTAACGGTGTACATTGTGTACCTGATTGCCCATATCGGCGGGAGTGTGCCAACGACGAACCTGATCCTGGCAGGCGTAGCCGTATCCTCCTTTGCCGTTTCGCTGACCTCTTTTCTGATGCTTCGTTCCACCGGGGAGGTGCGGCGCGCCCTTGGCTGGCTGCTGGGCGGGGTGAGCCTGGTCAGCTGGGATGCGACGCTTGCCCTCATCCCTTATCTCGCGCTGGGTCTTGGAACGCTGATTTTAGGCGGCTATTCGCTGAATATCATGCAATTTGGCGATGACCAGGCCATGCAAATGGGATTGAACGTCCGGCGTGCAAAATTCATCATCATTGTGGCCGCATCGCTCGTCACCGCCGCTGCGGTCTCATTTGCAGGCATTATTGGTTTTGTGGGACTCATCGTCCCGCATATCGTCCGCTTCTGGTGGGGCGTGGACTACCGCCGCCTGATCCCGCTCAGCATCCTCGGCGGGGCGTCGATCCTCTTGGTGGCGGATGTCCTGGCCCGAATCGTCCTGGCGCCCCAGGAGCTGCCGGTCGGCATTGTCACCGCGCTGGCCGGCGCACCATTCTTTTTGTGGGTGCTGCGCCGCTCGAAGAATCAAGGGTTCTGGTGAAAAGGTTTATGCCATGCACATCGTTATTCGCGAAGCCGACAGAGAAACCATACATTATCTCCAGATAGGCGACAGTTCATTCGAAGTGAAGTCGAAGCTCGTCTTGAATGCAGAGAATGGAAGAATTACCTACACTGTTCAGGATGTGCCCCCGTACACAAAACAGTATGGGCCGGAAGAAGTCGAGCCTGAGTCGTATATAAATGATCCGGACAAGGGCGTTTTCTTTGCCTGGCTAGGCGATAAAGTGATCGGGCAGATCAGACTTCGCAGGTTCTGGAATGGTTATGCTTACATCGATGATATTTCCGTAGATCCAGATTATCGCGGCGAAGGGATTGGTCGGGCGCTCATCGAACACGCCATTGCCTGGGCAAAGGAAAAAGGTTTTCCCGGGCTGATGCTGGAAACACAGGACAATAATGTCGCTGCCTGCCGGCTGTATGCGCGCTGCGGTTTTGAGTTGCGAGGCTTCGATACACATTTATACAAAGCCCAGGACCCATCCAGAGATGAGGTGGCGCTGTATTGGTATCTGGTTTTCTAAAAGATATGTTAAGAATCCAATCTCTCTCCGTTTCCTATGGCCCCCGCCAAATCCTGCACAATATCTCCCTCGATGTGCAGAGCGGCGAAGTGCTGGCGCTGATCGGGCCGAACGGCGCGGGCAAGTCTACCCTGATCCGGGCGGCGAGTGGGGTGATCCCGTATTTGGGGCAGGTCCGTACCAACGGCGACGATTTTGCTTCCCTGACTACCATCCAGCGGGCGAGATATATCGCCACCGTTCCGCAGGCAGTAGCCTTGCCTCCCGCCTATACGGTTTGGGAGACGGTCCTTTTTGGTCGGACGCCGTACCTGGGGTTCCTGGGCCAGCCATCGAAAAAGGATGAAGAAATTGCGCAGCAAGCGTTGGAACGTGTCAGCGCGCTCGCATTTGCAGACCGGCGCGTCGGGGAGCTTTCGGGCGGAGAGCAGCAGCGCGTCCTGCTGGCGCGGGC
>DATAKV010000358.1:0-2186 GCA_036261375.1 Anaerolineales bacterium | reverse complement strand
TTGGTCTGCGGAAGGGCCAGCAGGTTTCCCACCGTCATGGTGATCGCGGCCAGGATAGCAAGCGCCATTGTCCAGGAAACCGAAAGATCGGGGAACGCTACGAAGAACAGGCGCACCAGAACAGCAAACCCGGCCGCCTTGGAAGCCGTGGATAGAAATCCTGCCACAGGTGTTGGTGCGCCCTCATAAACGTCCGGAGCCCAGAAGTGGAACGGGACGATGGAAACCTTGAACCCCAGCCCAACCAGTATGAGAGCCAGGATCCCAAAAGCCGCCAATGCCGACAGGCTGCCCGATTGGAGCATCCCTGTGAGCTGGTAAATATCGGTCGTCCCGGTGAAGCCAAAGACCAGGCTGAACCCATAAAGCATGACCGTTGAGGTCATTGCGCCAAAAAGCAAATACTTGAAACCGGCCTCGGTCGACTTTGCATCCCCGAGCATGAACCCGGAAAGCACATACAGGGGAATGGAAGTGGTCTCGATGGCCAGGTAGAGCATGACCAGGTCGGCAGAGACCGCCATCAGGTTCATGCCCATCAGCGAGGCGAGCAGCAGGAGGTATGCTTCCCCGCGATGACCGACCTTCTCATTGTCGATGAACAGCAGGGCTGTCGCCGCACCGGCGAACATAAAGAGCATCTTGAAGAAGAAACCCAGCCAGTCGAAGCGGACCATACCGCCGAGTGTGGCAACCGGTTCACCGGGTTGTCCAAAGAGGAAGCTGATGACCATCGCGGCCAGCAGTCCGCCGGCGGTCAGCCAGCCCACATTACGGCGCTGCTCCTCCTTCCAGAACGGCTCGATCACCAGCACGAGCATGCCCAGGACGAGGATCAAAATCTCGGGGAGGATGGAGACGAAATCCGTCGATGTAAACATTATGCACCTCCCAGCAGACGAAGGATGTTGTCCACGCCTCGTTCGACGAGGGGTACCATAAAGCCGGGGAACAGACCGATCACGATCATGAACAGGCATAGAGTTGTGATCGCCACCTTATCCAGCACGGTGACATCGGTCAGATGGCCTTCGAACTTCTCAGGCAATTCCCCGAAGAACACCTGGCGGATATTCCGCATGATATAAGCGGCGGTTATGACGATCGAAACGCTTGAGATCACCGCAACCAGCCACTGGCGGTTCCAGACACCCATGAAGATCGGGAATTCCGCTACGAAGCCGGAGAACAGCGGCATGCCCATCGAGACCAGGCCGCCGATGATAAAGCCGATGGTGGCAAACGGCATGATCTTGGCGATCCCGCCCAGCTCGGGGATCTGCCGCGTGTGGGCCCGGTCATAGATCATACCCACCACCGCAAAGAAGAGAGCCGTCATCACGCCGTGCGAGAACATCTGCAGGCCTGAGCCAAGCAATCCCTCGCGGTTGAGGGTGGAGAAGCCGAGCATCACCAGCCCCATATGCGAGACGGAGGAGAACCCGACCATGTATTTGAAGTCCGTCTGGACAAAGGCAATGTAGGCGCCGTAGACTACGGCTACTGCAGCGAAGAGCATGATAAGCCAGGACCAGGTCTGCGCGCCCTGCGGCAACAGCATGATACCGACTCGCAGAGCGGCGAACGCGCCGAGCTTCATCAGCACACCCGCGTGGAACATCGAGACGGCTGTCGGTGCGGCGACGTGTCCATCCGGGGACCAGTTGTGGAACGGCCAGATGCCGCCCAACACGGCGAAACCCAGGAAGACCGGCAGGAACCAGATATCCTGGAAAGCCTGTGAGAAGCCTGCGCTCTCCATTTGCAGCATATCGAAGGAAAGAACGCCGGTATTCGCATACTGTACCCAGTACATGACGAGTACACCGACCAGCGAGACCACCGAGCCGATGAACAGGTACAGGGTCAGCTTCATGGCCGCATACTCGCGGGTCTGCACCCAGCCCCAGATGGCGATGAGCAGGTACATCGGGAACACGGCAATGTCATAGAAGAAGAACAGCATGAACAGGTCGAGCGAAACAAAGACGCCGAACACGCCCGCAGCCAGGATGAACAGGAAGGCGAAGAACTCGCGAGGCCGGTCCTGGATGCCGGCCATCACGTGCGGATGCTCATCTCCCCAGGATATGAGCACGCCGGTGAACATGACCACGCCCGTCAGCAGGACGAGCGGCGCGCTCATGCCATCCACGCCAAAGTGAAGCGAGATCGTGAGCGGATGA
>DATAKV010000357.1:0-6730 GCA_036261375.1 Anaerolineales bacterium | reverse complement strand
CTGGTCTGCTTCCTTGGCCACGCGGACCAGCTCGCCGGTCAGGGCCTCCCGCTTGCGGTCGAGGATCTCATAGCCCTCTCGCGCAAAGCGTAAGTCCTTCTTCAGGCGGATGAGGTTGGTGCGGGTGGGAGCAACGTTAATTTGTGGCATCGTCGCCTGTGTAATACTGGTTGATCTCGTCCAGGGTCACGCGGGTCAGCTCGGTCTTCGGCAGCATGGAGAGCAGCTTCCAGCCGATCTCGAGGGTCCGCTCGATGGTGCGGTTTTCGGTAAAGCTCTGGTTGACAAATTCCTTCTCAAAGGCGCGCCCGAATTTCAGATAGCGTTGATCGGTATCGGTCAATTCCTCCTCGCCGATGACCGAGGCGAGCGACCGGACGTCCTGCGTGCGGGCATAGGCCGCGTAGAGCTGCGCGCCCCAGCGCGGGTGGTCGTCGCGGGTGCGGCCCTTGCCGATCCCATCCTTCATCAAACGGGAGAGGCTGGGCAGGACGGTGACAGGAGGATAGACCCCGGCAAAGGAGAGCTCACGTCCCAGCACGATCTGTCCCTCGGTGATATAGCCTGTCAGGTCTGGCATCGGGTGCGTAATATCGTCGTTGGGCATCGTCAGGATGGGAATCTGGGTGATCGAGCCCTTACTGGTGCGGATGCGTCCCGTGCGTTCGTACAACGAGGCCAGGTCGCTATACAGATAGCCCGGATATCCTTTGCGGCTGGGGACTTCGCCGCGGATATTCGAGATCTGGCGCAGGGCTTCGCCGTAATTGGTCATATCGGTGAGCACCACCAGGACGTGCATTCCGCGTTCATAGGCGAGGTACTCGGCCAGAGTCAGCGCGGCGCGGGGAGTAACGATACGCTCCACCGGGGGGTCGTCCGCCAGGTTGAGGAACATCGCCACCCGGGTCAGCGCTCCGCTCTCGGTGAAGGAACGGCGGAAGTAGTCTGCTACATCGTTTTTGACGCCCATGGCGGCAAATACAATGGAGAACTGCTCTGCTTCGCCATCGGATTCGGCGCCAGCGAGTTTTCCGAGGGTTGCCTGGCGCACGATCTGCGCTGCGAGCTGGTCGTGGGGCAGGCCGGCGCCGGAGAAGATCGGCAGCTTCTGGCCGCGCAGGAGGGTATTTAAGCCATCGATGGTCGAAATACCCGTCTGGATATAATCGCGCGGGTAGATGCGGGCCGTCGGGTTGATCGGCTGGCCGTTGACATCGGCATACGTATCCGTCAGCGGCTCGGGACCGCCGTCGATCGGGTTACCCAGGCCGTCGAAGATGCGTCCGAGCATTTCCTCGGCGACCGGCATGTGAAGTGTTTCTCCGAGGAACCGGATGCGAGTCTCGTCGATGGACAGGCCCGTCGACCCGGCGAACACCTGGATCACCGCCATGTCCTCACCCACTTCCAGGACACGCCCACGGCGTATGTTGCCTTTTGAATCCCGGATCTCTACCACCTCATCATAGCTGACGTTGCTCGCGCCTTCCACGATGACGATAGGTCCTTCAATGCGGCCAACACCGACAACTTCCTGACCGCCTAACACGGTTGCGCCATTTCCGTTCATCTGTACTCCGCATCCAATTGACTCATCTGTTCGTCAATTGCTTTTTGAACGTCGTCGAATTTTTGCAATTCCTCGTTTCCAATATTGGACTTCATTCGGATCAGCATATCCACGACAGGCAGATCGTGGATCAGGCTAATGGGGGCGCCGCGCTTGATGATATTCATGCCACGGTCATGGAAATAGAGGACCAGCTCCAGCATGCGGATTTGCTTCTCGATCGGCGAATAGGCATCCACCGGGTCGGTTGCGTTCTGCTGCAAAATACCTTCCCGGAGCAGGCGGCTGGTCTCCAGTACCATGCGCTCGGCAAAAGGCAAGGCATCCGGGCCCACGAGCTTGACGATCTGCGAGAGGCGGTTCTCTTCGCTCAACAGTTCCATGGCCCGGTTGCGCATCGCAAACCAGTCCTTGCCGACCTTCTCACGCCACCAGTCCGCCACATCTTCGATGTACTCGCTGTAGCTGTCGAGCCAGTTGATGGCCGGGAAGTGGCGGGCAGAGGCCAGGGATTTGTCCAGCGCCCAGAAGCAGCGGATGAAGCGCTTGGTATGCTGGGTGACCGGCTCTGAGAAGTCACCTCCGGGAGGCGAGACGGCGCCGACAATGGTCACCGATCCCTTTGTCCCGTTGAGGTTTTCCACGTACCCAGCCCGCTCATAGAATTCGGC
This sequence comes from Anaerolineales bacterium, assembly GCA_036261375.1. Lineage (GTDB taxonomy): Bacteria > Chloroflexota > Anaerolineae > Anaerolineales > Villigracilaceae > Defluviilinea. The sequence continues at coordinate 4,486 of DATAKV010000357.1, read as the reverse complement.
GAGACGGCCTGCCAGGTAGGCTGGGTAGCCTTCCTCGGCGGGCATCTCTTCCAGGCGGCCCGACACTTCACGCAGCGCTTCCGCCCAGCGCGAGGTGGAGTCGGCCATCAGGGCCACGCTGTAGCCCATGTCCCGGTAGTACTCGGCGATCGTGATTCCGGTATAAATGCTGGCCTCACGGGCGGCCACCGGCATGTTGGACGTATTGGCGATCAGCACGGTCCGTTCCATCAGTGGGCGGCCGGAGCGCGGGTCGACGAGGTGCGGGAATTCCTGGAGCACCTCGGTCATCTCGTTGCCTCGCTCGCCGCAGCCAATGTAGACGATCACTTCAGCATCTGCCCATTTGGCGATGCTGTGCTGGGTAACGGTCTTGCCCGAACCGAACGGACCCGGGATGCCCGCCGCCCCACCCTTGGCGACCGGGAAGAACGTATCCAGGATGCGCTGGCCGGTGATCAGCGGGATACTGACTCCGAGACGGCGGATAAACGGGCGCGGCCGCCGGACGGGCCAGCGCTGGAGCATGGTCACGTCCCGCTCCTCCTTCCCCACCTTCACCCGGGCGATCGGTTCGTCCACCGTATATTCTCCGGGTTCGGCCACCCAGGTCACCGTGCCAGCGATATCCGGGTGAAGCATCACGCGGTGCTCGAAGGTCTCCGTTTCCATGGCGATGCCCATGATCGCGCCGCCCCTGACTTCATCATCGACTTTGACGCTGGGAGTGTATTTCCAGCGCTTTTCGCGGTTGATCGGCTCGAAGCTGGTGCCGCGGCGGATGAAGGAGCCGGTCGCCTCTTCCAGCAGCGGAAGAGGGCGCTGCACGCCGTCATAAATACTCTGGATCAACCCGGGTCCCAGATCGACCGACAGGGGCAAACCTGTTCCGAACATGGGGGCGCCGGGCGCCATACCCGATGTTTCTTCATAGACTTGAGCTGTGATAATGTCCCCATCCAGACCGATCACTTCACCCACCAGGTGTTCATCCCCCACCTCGACCAGCTCCAGCATGCCGATGCGACGAGAACCGCGGGCCCGGACAACGGGACCGCTGATCCAGGTGATCGTTCCTACTCGCTCACTCATAACTGTTCTCCCATTAATATTTTATGCACGGATGACCGCAGGTTGCTCTGCAGGCGATCCAGGCGCGTCTCCAGCGTATTATCGTAGTGCAGTTTTCCTTCTGCAGCGTCTACAACGACTCCCAACCCCTCTTCCAGGGGTTCCCCAAAGGTATATTCCCCGTTCAGTTCCCTGGAGATTTCAGCCAGGGTTCCTTTTTCGAGCAGGCCCCTTGTCGTTGAATCAACCCTTAGTTCCGCTTTATTCACTCGCAGCTGTGTCAGGGCTTCCCGCAGCAGGGTTGCAGCCAGCTGGCTGTATTCCGGGCGCTTCTGGATCTCGGGCAGTTTCTCTTTGGCCGCCTGGAATACGCGATCCAAAAGTTTTTCGCGTTCCTCCAACTGCAGCGTACGGGCTTTCAGCTGGGCACTTGCCAGGCTCTGGCTGCGCAGGCGTTCTGCTTCCTGCCGCGCCCGGTCGAGGATCGCCTTGCGCTCCCGTTCAGCTTCCTCATGAGCGCGCTGGCGGATGGCGTCTGCCTTGGCTCTTGCCTCTTCCTTCAACTGTTCAGCATCGACTTGTGCTTCCTTGAGGATGGCACGTGACAGGGTCTCGATTTCTTCTTCAGGTCTCATAAGGTTCTCTCTATATCCTATCGCTGCGATCGCGGCAAACAACCTGTTTGATCATTACTACAGACTGCTTCGCCAGGACGCTTCACAACTTAATGCCGATTGCCTTCAGAACAATGTCACTGAGCGACGGCGTACCTTCCGGCACACCTGCCGGCGAAGGGATCTCCACGACAAGTGGAATCGTGCTGCGCAGCTTCAAATGCTCGACCCTGGCCTGGACCATCTGCGCAACATCCTGGGTGACGAGGACAATGCCATTCTCCTTCGAAGCCAGCGCTTCATCCAGAGCCTTATCTGCTTCTTCGGCGGTCGTCACGGCGCGGCCGTGCACACCCGCCAGGGAGAAGCCGAGCACTGCCTCAGGATGACCGATCACCAAAACTTTCATAAAGATCCTACGGCAGAACGAGGAAGGAGATGATCAAGCCATAAATAGCGATCCCTTCCGACAGGCCCACGAAGATCAGCGAGCGGCCGAAGGACTCGGGCTTTTCAGCGGTCGCCCCCACAGCGGCAGCACCGGAGCCACCCACCGCGATACCGGCACCGATACAGGCCAGGCCGGTCGAAAGAGCTGCGGCGAGAGAAGCGTACTGGTCCGCTGCGCCGCCTTCCTGCGCCAGGCCGGAAGCCGCTGCAGAGGATGGAGAGGCCAGCCAGACCAGGGCCAGCCCTGCCGCCATGAAACCCACCAGGAAGTTGAAGGCATTGAAGCCGGTCACCAGACGGGACAGCGCTTTGGCAGGGGACGTCTTCCCATTCTGGACCACGTAAATAACAGCAGGAATAACCGGGACCAGTCCAACGAGAACGGCGAAAACAACTAACATTTTTATCTCCTCATGTATTGGTTTTGATCATGCTCATGTCAAACTTTCCGATGATAGCCAGTCGAGATTCCTTGATTACCCCTCCTCCTTTGCAGGTGTGACAGCCAGCGGCTCGAAGCGCAGCCCGCCGCCTGTGAAAAACTTGCCCAGGAACTCATAATAGTGGAGACGCATGGTCTGGATGCCGACGATCAGGGCTTCCAGGGTGATAAAAAAGATATTACCAACGATCAGCATGATCCAGTATCCCAGGCCGTGCTCACCGCCTCCGACCAGCTCGGCCAGCCGGAAAAAGGCCAGGCTCAGGCCGCCGTGTGCTACAGCGAAGGCACCTACACGGACGTACGATAGGGTGTTGCTCAACTGACTGATTACCACTTCGAACCAGTCCATGAACGCCTGGACCAGGTACATGATGAAGCCACCAATGCCCCGGCCTTCGATCAGCGGACGGTGTCCCTCCATCCAGTGGATCAACACTTCAGAGAACATGATCATCAAACCGAAAATCAACGCCAGGATCGGGAAGGGCAGCGGCAGGGAGCCAATCGCAACTGCAACCTGGGGTGCAATCGGCGTGCTGCCCAGGAAGTTTCCGAGCAACGCCAGGAAGCACAGGTAGAACAAAAAGGTAACCAGCCCGTTGTGCCCGAACACGAAATGGCCCCAGTCCCTGGCCCGCCAGTGACCGTACATGCCCAGCAGATAACCGATGATCAGCAGGACGATCCCGACATCGATGGCAAGGCCCAGGACTCCCAGGATATTGTGGATGGGGCTGAGCCAGAGCGGCGTGAATTCAAACCCGAACGCTTCGGTGAAATGCTCTCCTTCGAAACCAAAGAAGCTGCCATAGAGTACGCCAAAGACCGCCGCAAAGAAACCACAGTAGGCAATGAGCAGTCCCAGGCCAGACATACCTTTCATAATGACCTTGTTGTGCATCAGCAGGCCCGCGGTAAACAGGACAAGACCCTGTCCCAGATCTCCGAACATCGCCCCATAGAGGATGGGGAAGGTAATCGCGATCAGGATCGAGGGATCGATCTCTCCATAGCGCGGCCGGGCATAGGTATTCACCAGCATCTGGAACGGCCTTAGATAGCGGTTATTGAACAATGCCACCGGAACATTGGAATTATGACTAGTGCGGCTGGTGGGCAGGTTCTCGATCAAAATCTCCGGAGAAGCCTGTCTCAGCCGGCGGGTCAGCTCTTCCAAACTGTCGGTGGGAACCCAGCCTGTGACGACATAGGTATGTTTCAACTGTCCGTAGCGAACGATCGCATCGGATAACACCCGGCTGGTATGGGCCTGCCAGAGCAGGTCGCGCAGCTCTTTCTGGCGCTCCCTTCCCAGTCTGTTCAAGTCCTCCTGCAGTTCCCCGATCCTGCGCTGGGTACTCTCGATCGTGTTGCGGATGGATTTGATGATATCGCCAGGTGTACCCTGGTAGTCGGTCGGAAGCTGGAGCGGATCCAGGTAGGCGCTGCGGGCGGCGCGCTCAAGAACGTCCGAGTTGGATTTCGGGCCTGCTAGCCAGACGACCGGCCGTCCCGGATCATTGCGGAGGGTGAGGAAAACATGCGGGACGCGCGCAAGGCTGGTCTGCAGGCGATCCAGATTGGAAGAAGGCATGAGGCCCAGCACAGAGTACATGTAACGAGAATCACGCAGGGAGCTGATATCGATATCCACGTCTTCGACCGGCTCCAGCTGGCGGAGGATGGTCTCCAGCTGCTCCAGACGCTTGCGGTGCTCCGAGAGCTCATCGCTTGTGCTGCGGACCTGCCCTTCGATCTGCTCGACCGATGCGCGCAGCTTGTCGACATCGACCATCGCCTCGTAATCGGCGGATGGCGGCTGGCCCTCATCGAGGTTCAAGGACTGCATCACCGTCTGGATGCGGCGCTCCAGCGAAGAGTATTGCCCGGCCGTTTCCTGCCAGGT
>DATAKV010000330.1:0-4066 GCA_036261375.1 Anaerolineales bacterium | reverse complement strand
GTGGTGATCTCGGGCCACAGGCCTGCACTCGAGCGGGCGATGGTCTTGGCCAAGGCTGCCGGAGCAAAGCGCGCCCTGCCGCTGCCTGTCAGTATCGCTGCCCATTCGCCATTGATGGAGTCCATTCAGGCGGACTGGAATGCAGCCGTCGACGCCTGCGCGATCGGAACGCCGGAGATCCCGGTGGTTGGAAACGTTCATGCGAAGCCGCTGCTTTCCGGCGATGAGCTGCGCGCCGACATCAAAGCCCAGATGCAGTCCCGCGTGCGCTGGACCGAGTCCGTTAAGTTGATGATCGGGAATGGCATCCAGACCTATGTGGAGGCGGGCAGCGGGGAGGTCCTGCTGGGACTGATCAAGCGGATCGACCCGGCCACGGAACGCTACCCTCTCGGCAGCCCTCCTGATTTTTTGGCTCTCGAGTCGTAAACCAACTATACTTTTAACCATGAATGACATCACTGCGCGCATGCAACGTGTGATCAATGAGATGATGGGCAATGAAGCCACGTGAGCTGTGCTCGAATGGGGCAGGAAAATGGTGCGCTAGCTCGTTCGAAAACCCGATGAGCTGGATGCAGTCCTTGACCAGGTGGATGATAAACAAAATAACCCGCAGCAATTGATTTTAAAAATAAAAGAAACCTTTAAGCCTGGTTAAGGAGACCGTGTATGCCCAAAAAACGTAGAACATCAAAGAAAAATTCGACAGTCACATTTTTAACACTCGGCCTTCTGGTGGTGCTGGGACTAGTCTTTTCCCTCACCGGCCAGGATCCGGGTGGATTCTTCGCCACGCTGACACCGACAACCGATGCAGCGCCTGCAACATCCACAGCCCCGGTGGTGAATGTACCCACATCGGCAAACGCCAGCGGTGCCTGGTGGGAAGTATATTTCACCGACCCGCTCAATATCAACGATCCCGGTAACTGGCAGGCTTCGGTAGTCGGACGGCTGGTCGAAAAGATCAATGCTGCCCAGACGAGCATCCACATTGCCTCTTTCGAGTTCGACCTGACGCCCGTGGCCGAAGCCTTGATCGCCGCCCGGCAGCGCGGCGTGGATGTGCGCTGGGTGACAGACGATGAGAATGGCCTGGAAGCCGATGAAGACCCGGGCCACGGCCAGTTCACCATGCTGCAGGCAGCGGGCATCGAAGTCCGCTCGGATGAGCGCTCGGCACTCATGCACAACAAGTTCTGGATCTTCGACCGCCAGACGGTATGGACCGGCTCGACCAACATTACCGGGAGCGGTGTCTTCAAACAAAATAACAATGTGCTGGTGATCCACTCGCCGCAGCTCGCCGAGATCTATGAAGCGGAATTCGATGAAATGTGGAATGGGCAGTTCGGGCCGCGGTCGCCGTCGCAGCTGGACACCCAGGCAGCCGTCGTGAACGGCTCGAACATGGTGGTGGTCTTTACGTCTGAGGATTCTGCGCTCGAAGATGCGATCATCCCTGTCGTCATGGGCGCCCAATCCAGCATCCGTTTTCTGGCGTTCAGTTTTACCGATTATCCCCTGGCGCAGGCGATGATCGACCGGGCTGCTGCAGGTGTGAGTGCGGCCGGGGTGTATGAGAAGTTCGGCAGTGAGACGGATGCCGCCGAAATGGATACTCTTCTCTGCGGAGGCGTCCCTGTCCGGCAGGATGGGAATTCCGGCTTTATGCATAACAAGCTCATCATCATCGACGACAGGATCGTGATCACCGGCTCCCTGAATTTCTCGACGAACGCCGAGGATAATAACGACGAGAATGTGATCATCATCGACAACCCCGAGATTGCCCAGCTCTACGTCCAGGAGTTTGACCGTATCTGGTCTCTAGGTACGGACCTCGACCCGGCGAGTATTGCCTGTTCTTAAATGAAATCCGGGATGCATCTGCATCCCGGTTCTTTGTTAACTGCGGCGTTCCGGCGCCAACGTAGAGAGTAAGACTTCAGGCTATGCAAGAATTTTCATGATTCATGGCGTGTAGGCATTGCGGATGGTGTAATGGTCAGCAACCTGGCCGCGGCAGGATATCATCCATCGGCCGGTGTCATGTTCATACAGGACCGAGGCCTGCGTGCAATCCGGGATGTTATAGGAGCCCTGCAGCTGAACAGAGGCCGGATTGGCTGCATCGAACCTGTAGAAATTCAGGGGACCATCCACCCCTTCCGGATTTGTGACCAGCACAGACTCTGCACCTCTGAGGACAACCGATACCGGTCCCCAGGCAGGGACCGTCGAATCGTTCAATCCGGTACTTTGCTCAAAGCTGGCAGGAGATCCACCGATGGCGACGCCCAGTTTTCTGGCCAGCGATACCCCGTTGGGGATATAGTAAAGATACCACTGGTTTTCATTGGAGTACGCTCCGACCGGATGAAACTCATCTCCCGACCCCCAGACGTCCTGATCATTCGCCGAAAGCACTTCACCCGCATCCTCGAAGCTCTCCCCATCTTCGCTGACCGCGAGCCTGAGGTTGGCTCTTATGTTACAACCGGTGCCGGTATTTGCCCCATAGTAAAGATAAAACCTGCCATCTGCACCCACCCATACCGCCGAACCGACCGCGCCTTCCTCGATGCTCCCCTGGCTGGTCCAGGTAAGGACCGGATTCCTGGGGGACTTTGTCCAATGGATTCCATCCGTGCTGGTGGCCACGCCGATAGCGCGGTGTGCTACAGATTCACATGTATCGTCATAGAATTGCGATCCCTGGTAATACAGATAATAGGTGTCACCCTTTTTGACGAGGGAGTTGGCAAAACCGCCCCATAATATGTGATCCCATTCCCCTTCTGCGCCCTGGGAAAAGGCCATACTGCCAGCGTCCCAGTCCTCCAGGGCCGGGATGCTGATCGGCTCAGGGGCTGGTGTGGAAGTTTCAGTAGCGGTACTGGTCATTGTGTCTGTGGGAGTGGCCGACGACGTAGCGGTAGCTGACGGAGTGTCGGTTTCCGTGGGAGTACTGCTTTCTGTCAGGGAGGCAGTAGCTGTCGATGTACTGGTTTCCGAGGGGAAAGAAGGAGGCGTAAGCGTCAATGTAGGTGTGACAGGGAGTGTGGTCGGCGGAATGGGAAGGCAGGCGTTGGAGAGCAGCAGGAGCAGAGTCAGAAGGATGAGAGTTGTCTGTTTCATATCCGGGTGATCCTCGATACCCAACACCTTTGATAGGCGCCGGATACAGCCATGAACCGTGCGGAAAACGTGTATAATCGCACTATGCGAGATATGACTGACAACTTGTTTGTCAGTGCCGCTTCGAGCGGTTAGGGAATCCTATCTGGTCAGAGAGCTTCTGACCAGATTTTATTTTATACCACAGGCTTCACCTGGACACACAATCAAATCGAAATGGCTCCGGATGGATCTTCGAAGCCTATAAACAAGGAGAATCAATGAAGCTCAGCAAACTGGCGTGTGAGATCGCCGAATCGCCGACCTTTGCGCTGAACGAGGAAGCTCGTCTCCTGCGCGAGCGAGGCGAAGCCGTCATCAACCTGGGGATCGGGGAGCCCAAGAATAAAACTCCGATCGCAGCCGTCCTGGCCTCGGCCGCTAAACTGACCAGCGGAGAGATCAAATACACCCCGCCCGACGGCCTGCCCTCGATGAAGAAGGCGGTCATCCGCTATACCGAGGAAAGCTACGACCGCCTGGTCGCACCGGAGAACGTGATCGTGACCAACGGGGCCAAACAGTCTCTCTACAATATCTTTTATTCCATTTTGAACCCGCAGGACGAAGTGATCGTGATCGCTCCCTACTGGGTGTCGTACCCCGAGATGATCAGGATGTGCCTGGGCATCCCCGTCATCGTCACGCCGGAAGATGGGACCTTCACCCCGCGCTTCGAAGACATCGAGCGGGCAGTGACGTCGTCTACAAGAGCGATCATCGTCAACAGCCCGAACAATCCCTCGGGGGCCGCCTACCCGCCGGAATTGATCGAGAAGATCGTGAATTTATGCGAGAAAAAAGGCATCTTCATGATCTGCGACGACATCTATCACAAGCTGACGTTCGATCGTGTCCGCGCAGTGCCTGCCTATGAGTTCAC
>DATAKV010000327.1:0-2355 GCA_036261375.1 Anaerolineales bacterium | reverse complement strand
GCCGACCGAGGCGATGAACTTGGCGTTGAACCAGTCGGCGCTTTCCGCCACGTCCGTTTGTTCGCCCCACGTCTCCGGGCTGGCGGGGGGCAGATCGCTGTACCAGTCGTAAAAGCTCATGCTGACGCCGCCCAGCATCTGCAGGAAACGACTGCCGCCAGCATAACTCAGCATCGACATGGCAGGGATGGGCGAAAACCCGATGATGCGGTCCGGCCCATATTTCTTGATGGTGTAGATCGTGGAGGCGGCGATGATCTCCAATGTCTCAGCCCATGTGGTGCGCCGGAAACCGCCCTTGCCGCGCGCCTGATGAAAAGCCTTGCGCCCCGCTTCATTCTCAATGACGGCTGCCCACGCCTCAACCGGGTCCTGATGCACCGCTTTGGCTTTGCGCCATAAATCCATCAGGATGCCGCGCATGTACGGATATTTGACGCGCACCGGACTGTACTGGTACCACGAAAAGGAAATCCCCCGCTGGCAGCCGCGCGGTTCATACGGCGGCAGACCCGGCTGCAAAATGGGATAATCCAATGCCTGCAGCTCCCAGGTGACAATGCCATCCTTGACGTAGATCATCCACGAACAACTACCGGTGCAGTTGACACCGTGTGTGCTTCTAACCACACGATCGTGCTGCCAGCGGTTGCGGTAAAACTCCTCCCACTGACGGGCTTGCGGGTTTGAGATCTCTTCGATCCAGCTCATCGTGACTCCTTCTGTGCTTTATTGACCAATGCCCTGCGTACACTCCGCAGACGGTTGCGATACACAAACCCCAATACCCCCACCGCTGCAAAAAAACCGGCAATACTGATGCCGAGCACCAGCAGCTCCTTGTCGGCTTCGGGTTGTCCTACGGATGTTTCCAGGAAGGCGAGCAAATCGACTTCTTCGTCCCAGGTAAGGGGGTGGTCGGTGTAGATCGGCCGCATCACGGGCGAGATCTTCCGTCCCGTATTAGACAGGACCGCTAATATCTCGGTCTGGCTGCGCTGACTGTATATATTCGTCAGGTCCGGTCCCATCGAACCACCGCCGAGGAGTCCATTCTCGCCCACGCTATGACAGCCCATGCAGGGAGGACCCTCATGTTCGAAGTGGGTATAGCCCATGAACAGGTCGCGTCCTCGATAGACATCCCCATCGGAAATTTCTCTGCCTGAAACGGTTTCAACAGTCTTGACTTCTGGCGCGGGGCCGCACCCATAGAGCCAGAAGGCAAGCACCATGATCAACAAGGTGCAGAGTCGCGCTGTAGTCAGGGAGCTGTGTTTTTTCATGGGTTTGGAAACTCCTGGTGATGTGAGGTCCCGAATAGAGATGGACACATCTCCTGCCGGGGAGAGTTTGGCTAGTTCCAGCAATCATGACTCATCCGACTCCTGCGAGCGCAGGATGCAGGTGCGGATCGTCTCGAGCAGCTGGATACCCCGGGCAGGCAGCGTATGCGTGGAAAAGAGTCGGAATACGTTCTCACTTAGTCCGGTGCGGATCACGGAGAGTTCCGGATACTCTTCCATGATGGTCTTGGTCAGCTCCGCCGCCATTTCACTATGCAGATTTTCGTCGGCGATGACGACGACGGATGGTTCGACATCGAGCAGCCGCCGGTAGATTCCCGGTTCATCCAGATTCCAGGGGCCGACAAGCTCCATATCCTGTTCGGCGCGCAGGATCATTTCCATGCTTTCACCGAAGAGGTGCTGAGAACTGAGCAGGAGGACACGTGGCTTTGACATCGTTGAATGTGAAAAACCGAACAAGCTGCCCCAAGAGTACCTGAAATCGCGCTGCAATCCCATCCTTCCCCATCCTGCCTTTGGAATGAAAAAAGAGTGATCCGTAAATCACTCTTTTTCGAAAAGAAGTAGTTCTTTTGACCTACAGAAGACCTTTGGCTTGTGCCGCCCTGGTTGCCTCGCGCCGGGTACGCACATGCAGTTTTGCCAGGATATTACGCATATGCGTCTTGACCGTGTTCAGGCTGATGCTCAATGCCGCGGCGATTTCCTTATCGGTCGCGCCTGTGGACGCCTGCAGCAACACCTGGTGTTCCCGCTCGGTCAACCCGCCATCGTCGTCCTTCTCCGGGGCGCCGCCCATGCTGATCCGCCGAAATTCCGAGAGGACGCGTCCGGCCAGGTTGGGGGATAGGGCAGCCTCCCCGCGCAGTGCGCCACGCAGCATCTCCAGCATCGATTTCGAGTGTATTTCCTTCAGAAGATAGCCCTGGGCTCCATTCTTCAGCGCTTCGAAGAGTTTGTCATCGTCATCGCGGACGGTCAGCATGACAATGATGGTCTCTGGAAGGATCTGCTTGATCTGCCGTGCTGCCTGCAGGCCATCCAT
>DATAKV010000323.1:0-2956 GCA_036261375.1 Anaerolineales bacterium | reverse complement strand
GGAATTGACAGAGCGCACTCCGTATCGGATCATCGCAGCCAAAGAGACATCTTCCGTACTGACCGAGCTGCAGGAGGAAACAGGACTGCGGTATTTTCTGGTCAGGCAAAACCAGCCTGTTCTCTCCAGCGACCCGGCGATTGCAATCAGCCAGGCCCTGACGAATGAAATGCTTAACAAGGCCCGCCAGGAGACCGGCCTGTCCCTGACCAGAGACTCCTTGGAGCTGGAGGGCCACCGGTACCTGCCTGCCATCCTCGAACTGGATCATTCTCTGAATATCGATCTGATCAATGCCTTGAATGTGGATAACCAGGTTGCCATCCAGCGGAATTTAAGCGATACACTGATCGGCGGCCTGTTCTTCATTGTCCTGCTTGTTTCAGCATTGGGCATCTGGCAGTCGGAACGGATCAGCCGGCCGATCGTATCCCTGGCCGATTCAGCGGCCAGGTTTCGCCAGGGGGATCTGCATACACCTCTCTCCGTCCAATCCAATGTATCCGAGATCAACCAGCTCACGAATACTCTTGAGGATGCACGGGTTGCGCTCGATCACTCCATGAAGCAGCTCCAGGCCGAAAAAGCATGGATCGAACACCTGCTGAATTCCATCGTCGAGGGCATGATCACACTCGACAGCCAGAACCGGATCACCTTTGCCAGTGCGGCGGTGAGCCGGATCATCGGTCTGGAGAAGGATGAGATCATCGGTCAGAGGGCGGACAGCGTTTTTCTGCCCACAGATGGAGAGGTGTCCTTCAGCGCCCAGCTCCCCGATGCGGGCCAGCAGCGACGCGTCTCGGTGCGATTGAAGAATGGACAGGAAGTTCTGCTGTCGATCTCCAAGGCAAACCTGATTCCACCGGAAGCGAACAGCGCCAACCGTGCCCTGGTGATCCGGGATGTGACCAATGAGGAGTACATTCACCGTCTGCTGGGCGACTTCATGGCCAATGTCACTCACGAGTTCCGCACACCGCTCGCCGCGCTGGAGGCCTCGACCGAGCTGCTGCTGGATAACCTGCACAGCCTGTCCCATGCGGAGATCGAAGAACTACTGGTATCGCTCAACCTGGGAATCATCAACCTGCAGACACTGATCGACAACCTGATCGAAGCCGCCAGCATCGAAGCGGGACGGTTCAAGGTCCACCTGCAGGATATTCCATTCGAAGCCATTTTGAATGAAGCACATGAAGTCATCCGGCCGCTGGCGCAGAAGTATGGGTTGCAGCTGATGTCGGAGCCGGTGACGGAGCCGGTCCATGTGCTGGCAGATCGACGACGGACCGTCCAGGTGCTCGTGAACCTGCTTTCGAACGCGATCAAGCACAGCCCGGAACACGGCGTGATCCAGATCAACCATTCGATCCAGAATAGGACCCTACGCGTGGAAGTGACTGACGAGGGCGGTGGTGTACCGCTCGATATGCGCAAGGATCTCTTCCGCCGCTTTGCCCACCTGGAGACAACCAACGAGCGCGCCAGGCAGGGCGCCGGCCTGGGGCTTTCCGTGGTGAAAGCCATTGTGGAAGCCCAGCACGGCGACGTGGGGATCACCGACTTCCCGGACGGCGGCAACTCCTTCTGGTTCACACTGCCGATTGCAGGTGCTACGTGAAAGTACTGGTGGTAGATGACGACCGCGTCCTGGCGGACCTGGTGAGCTTCACCCTGCGGCGTTCCGGATACGAAGCAGTCATTGCCGGCGACGCGGCGAGCGCCTGGCGGCGCTGGAACGAGGACAAGCCTGATTTCATCATCCTGGATGTCAACCTGCCGGGGACAGCCGATCTCCAGGATGGCTTTGCCATCTGCCGCCGCATCCGCAGCGAATCGGATGTGCCGATTATTTTGCTGACGGTGCGCGGCGAGGAAAAGGATATCGTTTACGGGCTGGAAGCCGGGGCGGACGATTACATCCTCAAACCGTTCAGCCCGCGCCAATTGGTGGCGCGCGTCCAGGCGGTGACACGTCGTTCTCAGGGAAACTCTAACTCACGACCCGCTACGTTTTCTGTGGACGGATTGGAATTCAATCCCAGGCTGCGCGAAGTGGTCCTGGAGGACAAACCACCCAAAACACTGACCCAGCTCGAAAGCCGCCTGCTCGAAGCGTTGATGATCAACGCCGGCCAGGCCCTGACATTCGACGACCTGATCAGCGACGTATGGGGTCCGGGCGGGGGGACGGCAGAGATGCTGAGACAGCTCGTGCGGCGGCTGCGGTCCAAGGTCGAGAAGGATCCGGCCCATCCGCATTACATCCAGAATCTGCCGGGGCTCGGATATGCATTTTTGTTGAAGCGCTGATACATCCAACGGGGGACATCCAGCCGAAATCTGTCACAGGTTTGTCACAGGCTTATCACCGTTCCCGTCACACCTCCCCTGTATCGTTGGAGCATCTCCAACTTTGAGGTGTGTATGTCCATCCTACTTGAAGGCATCAGCAAACGCTATGCCCAGCAGACGGTCGTCAACAATGTGTCTCTGGAAGTGAAAGACGGGGAGTTCTTCGTGCTGCTCGGTTCCAGCGGCAGCGGGAAGACGACCGTATTAAATATTATCGCCGGGCTGGTGGCAGCGGATGAGGGCCGCGTCTCCCTGCATGACCGGGATGTCACGAACCTGCCCACCCAGAAACGGAATGTAGGGTTTGTCTTCCAGAACTACGCGCTATTCGAGTATATGACCGTTGCAGAGAACATCGAGTTCGGGCTGCAGATCCGTAAGGTACCTAAAAAAGACAGGCAGCTCAAGCGTGATGAATTGCTCGACCTGGTGGGACTGGTAGGACTGAGCGAGCGCATGCCGCGCCAGCTCTCCGGCGGGCAGCAGCAGCGCGTCGCGCTCGCCCGCGCGCTCGTCTTCCGCCCCGACGTGCTGCTCCTCGACGAGCCGCTCTCGAACCTCGACGCCAAGCTGCGCCAGGAAGTGCGGGTCGAGATCC
>DATAKV010000305.1:0-11967 GCA_036261375.1 Anaerolineales bacterium | reverse complement strand
TTGGCCGGCCGCAGACAGGATGAGCTGGAGAATACAAACAGCCTGCTAAGGACGAGGGAGCAGGAGCTCGAACGGTCCCGGCTCGCCCTGGAAGAGCGGGTAACAGAACGCACGCAGGCTCTTACTTCCCTGAACGTCCTGGTCAACGAGCGACTGGAACAGTTGAAATCGGTTGCCGATATCACCCGTACACTAATGTCCATTCAGGAACTGGATCGTCTGCTTCCGCTCGCTGCACAAATGGCCAGCCAGAAATTCAGCGCCTATCACGCCGGAATTTACCTCCTGGACGAACAAAAGCAGCATGCTATCCTGATGGCAGCCAGCAGTGAGGGCGGCCGGCAAATCCTGCAGAGCGGACATCGGCTTAGGATTGGCGAACAGAGTCTGGTTGAATTTGCCATCCGAACCGGGCAGCCGCGCATCGCCAGCGATATCGATATGGATGCGCTGATCGGCCATGAGCCTGAGCTGGCCAGGACGCGATCCTCCATCGTGCTGCCGCTCAAATCGGGTGAGACGGTCATCGGCGCGCTCGATCTGCACTTCGATGAGACCCGATCCTTCCCCACCGAATATGTAGCGGCCCTCTCCATCCTTGCCGATCAGCTGTCCATTGCCATTCAGAACGCGGTACTCTATGAGAGGACACAGAGAACTCTTCGGGAGGTGGAAGTGAATTCCCGCCAGATGTCCGCCAGCCAGTGGAGCGGCTGGGTGGAGTCGATTCGGGCGAGAGGCTATCGATATGACGGGATCCGTGCGGAACCGTTGAAGGAAGCTGGCAGTTCATCCCCTGCGCAGACAAAGGTTCAGAACGTTCCCATCCGCCTGCGCGGCCGGACGATCGGTCATTTAAAGATCAAACTATCCGAATCAGTCCAGGGTTGGACAGAAGACGATCTAGCCATCGCTGAAGCAACGGCCGACCGCGCTGCCCTGGCCCTGGAAGGCGCCCGTCTGCTGGATGAAGCACAGAAGCGAGCCGCACGCGAAGCATTCCTCTCGGAGATGGCGGCTAAGTTGAGCACCTCGTTCCAGATGGATTCCATTTTGCGGGATACTGTAGAGGAACTGGGTCAAACGCTGGATGGCACAACCGTGTCCTTCCAGCTGATCAATCCGTCCGCTCCGCCAAAAATGGAGCCAACCCATCGGGATGAGCCGCCCAGGCGGCCAAATCAACCCGGGTAGGCAAATTGAATGATGAACGAAGCATCGAACCGACCCAACCCCATGGCAGCAACCTGGAAGCGTCTTAAGGATTTCCTGACAGCTCCCTCGTCTGTGATCACGCGCCTCGAAGAACAGCGGGTGGCGCGCCTGGCGGCCTCTTTCCTGTTCCTGATCGCATTCTTCGAGTTTGTTGGAGGAGCAGCACGGTTTGTAACCCTGGGACTACCGCTCCTTGAGGCGTTTTCGGGCAGCCTGGGTTTCACATTCATACCCACCCTGATCGCCTATGGTCTGTCTCGGACACAATATGTGCGGGCAGCCATCTTCTTGTTCTCGTTTTTTTACAGCGCTGCTGCCTATAGCTCGATCCTGTCCCAGGGACCGGACGCGAACACGGCTGTGCTGATCCTGATCTATGTCGTTCCCAGCCTGATCGTTGCCAGTTCCTTCCTGAGCCCCCGAACGGTCCTGTCGCTTGCCGGTCTGAATGTGGTTGCTTTTGTGATAAGCCACCTGTCCCTCGGAGGGATGACAGGCGAATCCATCGTGCAGGTCGCGATGATCGCCATGCTCGGTCTGCTGCTGGTCCTGCTGGCAAATTTCCGCAGCAGCCTCGAGCGGTTCAGGCTTGATCAGGTTCAGGCTGCGAACCGGCAGTTGGAGGATCTGACGGCAACCCTCGAACAGCGCGTCGGCGAGCGTACACACCAGCTCGAGACCGCCAACCGGCAGGTGGCGCAGCGAGCCGCGCAGCTTCAGACCATTACAGAGCTCTCGGAGGCGATCGCCCAGTTACAGGACCTCAACGCGATCTTTCCGGAGGCTACCCGCCTGATCAATGAGTCTTTCGGCTTCTATCACGTAGGCATCTTCCTGATCGACAGTGCTCGTGAATACGCCATCCTGCAGGCCGCCAACAGTGAGGGCGGGAAGCGCATGCTGGCCCGCAGCCACCGCCTCCAGCTGGGGACGGGCGTGGTCGGCTATGCGGCTCAGACGGGTATTCCCCGTATCGCTCTGGACGTGGGCGCGGATGCCGTTTTCTTCAATAACCCAGACCTGCCTGAGACCCGCTCCGAGGTAGCCCTGCCGATGAAATCGCGCGGTGAAACCATCGGCATTCTGGATGTGCAAAGCGTGGAAGCTGCAGCCTTTTCCAACGAAGATCTCCAGATCCTGACCGCCCTCGCCAACCAGGTAGCGATTGCCATCGAAAATGCGCGGCTGCTAACCGAGACACGCGCCGCCCTGGTCCAGGTACAGGAAGTCTATGATGAATTCACCCGGGCCGAATGGAGCCGGACGATCGCCAGGGCAGAGCTGCCCGGTTTCCGTTACCACGGCGGGCGGATCGAGCTGATCGAAAAGGGCTGGAAGCTGCCTGAGGTGGTTGAAGCGGTGGAAAGCGGCTCCGTGATCACAGGAGCCTCCAACGGTTTGACCGAGAAGCGCAACACTGTAGCCGTCCCGGTCAAATTGCGTGGCGAGGTGATCGGCGTGATCCACATAGAATCGAACGATCCAGCGCGGCTCTGGCTGAAGGACGAGATCAGCCTGGTCGAGGCTGTTGCCGAGCGCGCTGCGTTCGCTATGGAGAATGCGCGTTTGTTCCAGGATGCACGTCGCCGGGCTGCCAAGGAACAGGCGATCTCCGAAGCGACCTCCCGGATCAGCACGGCGTTGAACATGGAGAATATCCTGCATACAACTGCGGAGGAACTGGAGCGCGTTCTGGGCGGGTCCGAGGTATCCATCCGCTTCCAGGGCAGGGAGTGACAGCTCTATGAATATAAACCGATTCCCACGCCTCTTCCCCCACATGAATATTCGATCCCGGATCGTGTTTGGCATCCTTGCCACTGGTGGTGTGGCGCTTGTTATATTTGCCGCGCTTGGCGCCGCCCAGACGACTCAGGTGACCGCTTCCCTTTCCGACAGGCTGGAAACCAGCGTCAGCCTGCTCGCCGAGGAACAATTGATCAACACGGTCAATGACCAGGCTGAGCTGGCAAACCAGTCCTTTTTGGATGTCAGTGAAGAAGTCGAAAACCTGGCGAATGCCTGGGAATCGCTGCAAACCCAGAAAAGGTCGCTCAGCCAGGGCACTTATTGGGATGCAGAACAATCGCTGTTCCAGCTGGAGACCGGGCAATACGGCAATTCTGCCAACGATATTTCGTCGATATTTATCCCGGCCAAGTACCGGCTGGATAACGAAATTCTGTCGGATGTCAACATATCGGCCTATCTCGATTTCTATGCCCCCACGATCCTTGAGACGCATCCTTCCCTACTGGCCGTCTATGCGATCGATACACGCGGCATAACGCGCTATTATCCAAACATTAATCTGGCAGCCGTTCTGCCGCCCGATTTCGACGCGACCCAACGACCCTACTTCGAGATCACATCACCATTATTCAATCCGCAGCGCCGTACCCGCTGGACCATCCCGTATGTGGATGCCACCGGAGGCGGCCTGGTCCTGACAATTGCCTCACCCATTTACATCGGCGACACCTTCAGCGGTGTGGTCGCAGCCGACATGCAGCTGACGCAAATTACGAGCCAGGTGCTTGAGCTGACGATCGGGGAGACCGGCTACGCCTTCCTGCTCGACGATGCAGGCCGCATTATTTCCATGCCTCCGGCAGGGTATGATCTATTTGGTATGAATTCAGAGGAATGGAATAGCCAGGACTTCACCTCTCAAACCCTTTTTGGGATTGGCTCGGATGAACTTCAGGCCGCAGTACGGCGCATGGCTGCCGGCGGGAACGGCCTGCTGATTACTGACAATAAAGGTGTAGATACCTATATCTCTTACGCCCCCATTCCGGTCAACGGCTACAGCCTTGCCCTGGTCGTGCCAGTGTCAGAATTGCAAGGCGCGATCACGACTGCCCGTCTGGAAACCCAATCCCAGCTTCAGGCCGGCACCAGGGCCATTGTGCTCAGCATGGGTCTCCTGCTTCTGGCAGCGATCCTGATCAGTCTTGCCATTGGCCAGGTGATTGCCGCACCGATCGTACGCCTGACAAATGTTTCCAACCGCATTGTGGAAGGGGACCTGAGTGCGCAGGCGCCGGTCGACACGGAGGATGAGATCGGCACCCTTTCCCGGGCGTTCAACACCATGACCTCCCGCCTGCGTGAATTGCTCCAGGACCTGGAGAAGCGCGTCGATGAACGGACAATCGAGCTGGCAAAAGCCAACGAGAAGAACGAGCGTCGTGCGCGGCAGTTCGAGGCCATCTCGCAGGTTGCATCGACCATCAGCTCCACCCGCGATCTGGATACACTGCTGCCGCAGATCACATCGGCCATCAGCGCAAAGTTCGGCTTTTATCACACAGGTATCTTCCTGCTGGATTCACGCAAGGAATACGCGGTCCTCTCTGCCGCCAACAGCGAAGGCGGGAAACGGATGCTCGCCCGCAATCATCGTCTCAAAGTTGGTGAGACAGGCATCGTCGGATACGTGACCGGCGCGGGAAAACCGCGCGTCGCTCTCAACACCGGTGAAGACGCTGTCTTCTTCAACAATCCGGATCTTCCCGATACCCACTCTGAGATCGCCTTCCCACTCAAGCAGGGTGACGAAGTGATCGGTGCCCTCGACGTGCAAAGCACTGAAGTTAACGCTTTCGATCAGGAGGATATCAACATCCTGACCGCGCTCGCCGACCAGGTGAGCATTGCCATTCAGAACGCCCGCCAGTACGAGGCAACCCAGAAGGCGCTGGCCGAATCGCTCGCCACGGGCCGCCAGTTCATCGATACCGGCTGGCAGCAGTTCCTGAAGAATCAGAAGATCACCGGAGTGCGGCACACAGGAGCGAAGACCGAGCTGCTCTACAGCGACAAGGAACCGGAAAAGCAGGAAAATGCCTTAACCGTGGAGAAGGCCCGTCTCCACAGAGGGGAAACCATGTCCATCCCGATCAAGCTGCGTGGTGTGGAGATCGGCGTTGTGGATGTGCGCTCAGACGATTTCCGCGGCTGGGAACAGGATGAGCTGGATATTGTGAGCGCAATCCTCGAGCGCGCCGCCATCGCAATGGAAAATGCCAGGCTGCTCTACGAATCCCAGCGGCAGGCAGCAAAGGAACAGAAGATCGGTGAAGTCACCGCCAGGATCGGCGCCTCCATTCATATGCGCAACGTCCTGCAAACCGCCGTCGAAGAGCTGGGGCGTGCCCTGCCCGGCTCGGAAGTTGTTATTCAATTCGAAACAGACAAAACCGAGTCCTCTCCCGCGTGAGACAGGAGCCCATGGATGTTTAGTGCTATCGCCAGATTTTTCGAGTCGCCCGAAGACCAGGATCCATCCTTTATCCGTCTAGTCCGGAATATCTTGATATTCACCCTGGTCGCAACGACGATTTCCATATTGATCAACGTAGCAACCCTGCCGCCGGCAGATCTTGTTGTCACGATCGGCATGCTGACGGCTGCCGGGCTCATAGAGATGCTCGCCCTCGTCCACACGCTGCGCGGCAGGGTCATTTTGGCGAAGGCAGCCATCCCTCCTACGCTGGTGATCACGATCACCCTGGTCGCGCTTAGTGCAGACTCCATTCACGATATATCGATCATTGCCTTTCCCCTGATCCTGATCGTGGCGGTGCTCCTCCAGGGCCGGCGTGCGCTACTCGCGACCACTCCCCTGGCCGTGGCAGCCGTCGCCTTCCTGGGCATTCTGGATATGCTAGGTTTGAGCAGGAGTCCCTTTGCTGCACAGACCCGCCTGGATGAGATCCTGATCGGTATCGTGCTGCTGCTCTCAGGGTCCGGCATCCTCCATCTTCTAACCACCCGGTTAAATGCGGCGATCGCCGATGCCAAAAGGAATGAACAGGCACAATACGAAGCCATTCAGGAGTTGAAACATCTACAAACATCCCTGGAGGAAAGGGTCCAGGCACGGACCTCTGAGCTGACCGAACGCGGGATGGCACTGGAAAGAATTTCCAGACAGGCCCACCGGCGCGCCGCACAATTCGAGGCCGTGACCCAGGTTACCCAGGATATTACTTCGATCCGTGACCTGCGTGAGCTCCTGCCGCGCATCGCGACCGTGATCAGTGATAAGTTTGGTTTTTATCATGTCGGCTTGTTCCTGCTGGATGAAGTAAATGAGTACGCCGTTCTGACCGCCACGAACAGCGAAGGCGGACGGAAAATGCTGGCACGGCATCATCGCCTGCGGATTGGTGAACAGGGCATTGTAGGCACCGTAACCAACACGGGCCAGCCACGCATCGCCATGGATGTAGGCGAAGACGCCGTGTTCTTCGACAACCCGGAACTGCCCGAGACCCACTCTGAGATGGCTCTGCCGCTGGTCAGCAACAAACAGATCATTGGAGCGCTGGATGTGCAGAGCACAGAAACTGGCGCGTTTGGCGCAGAGGATATCCAGATGCTCAGCCTGCTCGCCAACCAGGTCAGCCTGGCCATTGAAAATGCCCGGCTGTTCGAAGAGACCCGGCGCGCCCTGGCAGAGTCCGAAGCGGTCAGCCGCCAGACGACGCGCGAAGCATGGACCAAGCTTCCAACCGAACAGAAGCTGCTTGGATACCGGTACTCCCTGACCGGCGCCACACCGCTTAACAAGCCGCTCGACCTCAAGAACATAGACAAGAATAAAACGAAAAGCAGCCAGGCGGAGTCGAGCCGGGTCGTAGTCCCGATCGAGCTCCGCGGAGAAACGATTGGCGCGCTGGTCGTCCAGTCACCGGAAAATGCCGAGATGAACCAGGACCAGCTCGACCTGATCAGGGCGGTCGCTGAGCGCGTCGCCATCTCTGCCGAAAACGCCCGTCTGTTCGACGAAACGACCCGCCGTGCCGAGCGAGAACGAACCGTATCCGATATCACCGGTAAGATCCGTAGTGTCAACGATCCTCAGACCATGATTCAGATCGCGATCGAGGAACTGCGCAACGCCCTGGGCGCAAGTCGTGTGGAAATCATTCCACAGACCATCCATGGCTCTCAATAATCAAGTGGAGGAAAAAATGGCATTCACGATTGCTATGTCCAATGAAAAAGGCGGGGTTGCAAAAACGACATCTACACTATCTCTCGGCGCTGCGCTGGCCGAACTGGGGCACCGTGTTCTGTTAATGGACCTCGATCCACAGGCGAACCTGAGTCTGGCCCTGGGATTCGAGTCGCATGAGATCGAGATCACCTCGGCGAACGTCCTAATTGAGAATGCTCCCCTGCGGACCGCTATCCGGAGATGTGACGTCAACAACATGGATCTGGTCCCCTCCAGCTCACGAATCGAAAGCGCAGAACAATTTCTTCCCATGCGCAGCAATTACCTGGCCACCCTGCGTCACGCTCTCGACAATGCCGCGCTTCCCTATGATTACATCCTGCTTGACTGTCCGCCCGCGCTGGGCGCGATCACGCTTAATGCACTTTCGGCAGCCAACCTTTTGATCATTCCAACGCAGGCGGAATATTTTTCAGCCTACGCTCTGCGCAACATGATGGGCTCGATCCGGCGCGTGCGACAGGAAAGCAACCCGAACCTGGCCTACCGGATCCTAGTTACCCTGCTGGATCGCCGCAACCGGACGCACCGGAACATATTTGAGCAACTGCAAACCACCTTTGGGCAGGGAGTCTTCACAACTGTGATCGAGATCGATACCAAGCTGCGCGAAAGCCCCATCGCAGGTATGCCTATTACCCAGTACAAACCATCGAGCCGGGGCTCCCAGCAATACCGGGTGCTTGCCCAGGAGTTAATGGAATATGCCAAAGAAGAAGCCAGTCGACAAGCGGCTCAATAATTTATTTAGAGATATCAACTCTGAGCAGGCCCCGGCTGATCCAAACTCGGCAGAGGCCAGGCGTGCCGCGTCTACAGCCTCTTCGCAGCCTCTTGAAGAGGACACTTCCGCTACGCAGCCTATGAAGCCGATCCGGCGGGCAAGTTCCCTGCCCGCCAAGAACCCGTCCGTGCTTTCGCTGGCCTTCCAGACCGGACAGAACAGCTGGGCTACTTTGCAGGTGATGGATGAAGGCGTGGAGCGCAAGTGGAGCCAGGACGAACAGCTGCTGGTCAAACAGGTAGCCGATCAGCTGTCGCTGGCTCTCGAGAACGCGCAGCTCTTCCAGGAAACCCAATCGCGCGCCGAGGAGCTGATCGTGCTCAATGAACTGGGCAAGGAGCTGGCAACAAAACTCGACACCCGCAGCATTGCCGAGACCGTATACAAATATACATCGCGCATGATGAGCACGCGGTTCTTTTTTGTTGCCCTGTTCGACGAAAAGACTTCCATAAAATCATATCCGGTCGCGTTCGAGAATGGAGTGCCGCTCAGCATTCCCGCCACAAAGGTAACCGGATCGGGATTTACCGACTTTATCATCCGCAACAAGCGGCCGGTCTTTGCCCCGGATAATGTTCCCGCCCACATGCAGGCGCTTGGAATCGAGTTTGTGCCCCTGGATGAAGATGACACTCCATCCCTTTGCTGGCTGGGTGTCCCAATGCTGATCGGCGACAGGATTCTGGGTGTCATCTCGGTCCAAAGCACGGAAAAGGCAAATCTATACGATGAACACGATCGCGACATCCTGACCGCCATCGCCAGCCAGGCGGCCATTGCCGTGGAAAATGCCCGCCTGTTCGCCGAGTCACAGAGCCGGGCACGCGAGACCGAAGCCCTTGCAGAGGTGGGACGCGAGATTTCCGCGACCCTCGATCTGACCCAGGTGCTCGGCCGGATTGCCACATACGCCAAGGACCTTCTGCTCGCCGAAACCTGCGCTGTCTATCTTCCCGATGAATCAGGAGATAGCTGGAACGCCATTGCGGTGCTGGGTATTGATGCAGAAGAGATCAAAAACGACCCTATCCTGGCCGGAAGAGGCATTTTGGGCAGCATGGTCCAAAAAGGCGAAGGGCGGATTGTCAACAATGCATCAAGTACAGATGGGGCAATTACCATTACCGGAACCCCTGTCCGCAATTTTGAGCACTTAATGGGTGCACCCTTCATGGTGGGTGACAAAATCACCGGTCTGATGGCCGTCTGGCGCACAGGGGAAGGACTGGAGTTCGCCCAGTCAGAGCTCGACTTTTTGAGGGGCCTGGCCCAGCAGGCGGCTGTCGCCATCGAGAATGCCCGCCTGTTCAAGAGCGTCAGCGACAGCCAGCTTCAACTCTCCGAAGCGCTGCACATTGCCCGCATCGGATACTTTGAGATCGAGCTTGACACACGGAACATTGCTCTCACGGACGAATGGTTCTCCCTGTTAAATACAACTGCAGAGAAGGAAGGCGGCTATGTCTTCCCTTTCCAGGAGATTCTGGAGAAGTTTATCCTGGGCGAGGACAGGCCGATTGTTGCTGAAACGCTCCTAAACACCGTTTCCTCTTCCGAGCAGCAGAACGACCAGGCGACCGAAGTTCGTTATAAGACATCCGATGGCAGGGTGATGTGGGTCAACAGTGTGTTTCGACTCGAGCGCGATGAAAAGGGAAACCCGGTCCGGATCGCGGGTCTGTCGCAGGATGTAACCGAACGCAAGACCAACGAGTTGATTCAGAGGGCGATCACGCATATTTCCGAAAGTGCTTTAACCGCTGCTTCCATTGAGGAGCTCGCCAGGTCTGTGCATGGAGCGGTAGAGCCTTTAATGCCTGCCCAAAATTTCTACATCGCACTTTATGACAATGCGTCCGGTTTGATCTCATTCCCCTATCACGTTGACGAGCTGGACGACGACTGGACCCCGAGGAGACTCGGCCGGGGATTGACAAGCTATGTGATCCGAACGGGCAGGCCTCTGCGCACTACGCCCGAGATCTTTGCCGACCTTGAAGCTTCAGGAGAAGTGGTCAAGGATGGAGCGCGCAGCGTGGACTGGCTCGGCGTCCCTCTCCGATCCAAACAGGGTGTTACGGGAGTCATTGCGGTCCAGACCTATGGAAGCTCGACAACCCGCGTCACCGAGGGGCATACCAACATCCTTTCCGTTCTTGCACCTCAGGTGGCTTCCGCCATTGAACATTTCGAGGCACGCGAGGCACTCGCTAAATCCGAAGGCGATCTGCGGGCTTTGTTCTCCTCCATGCAGGATGTGGTGTTCGTGGTGGACAAGGATACGCGTTATATCCGTATCGCACCCACGAACCCATCGCGCCTCTTCCGGCCGCCGGATGAATTGCTCGGCCAGCGCATGGATGAGATCCTGCCGCGCGAAACTCATGAACCGTTCCAGGCAGCGATCCAAACTGCCCTGGAGACGAATGAACCGGTCCAGATCGAATACAAGCTTCCCATCGAAGGCCAGGACTACTGGTTCCTCGCCAGCCTTTCCAGGCTCAACGATGAGCAGGTGTTCTGGGTAGCACGAGACATTACCGAGCGTAAACGAGCCGAGGATGCACTGCAGCGGCGAAGCGATTACCTGGCCGCGTCGTCGGAAATCGGAAGACTCGTTACCTCGACCCTCGACCTGAATACGATCTTCAGCCGCACCGTGAACCTGATCGGCGAGCGGTTTGGCTTCTACTTCTCCGCCATCTACATCGTGGAAGAAACCGGCTTCAATGCCCGGCTGCAGGAAGCGACCGGGGAAGCCGGCGAAAAGATGAAGGCCCAGCGCTATTCGGTTATCGTGGGGTCCTCGTCTGTGATCGGCAAGGTGTCAGAGAGCGGCGCGTCGCTGCTGCTTAACGATGTAACGCATGAACCCCTGTACATTCCCAACCCTTTGCTGCTCGACACGAAATCAGAGGTTGCCATCCCCCTCAGGATCGGCACACGCATCGTGGGGGTGATCGATATCCAGTCGGAGGACACGTTTGCTTTCACCGAAGACGACATTTCGGTGCTCCAATCCCTGGCAGACCAGGTGGCCGTAGCCATCGACAACGCCCGGTCGTATGAGCTTTCGCAGCAATTGATCAAGGACCTGCGCGAGGTCGACCAGCTCAAGAGCCAGTTCCTGGCAAATATGAGCCACGAGCTGCGCACGCCGTTGAATTCGATCATCGGTTTCTCCCGCGTCATCCTCAAGGGGATTGACGGTCCTATCACCGACCTGCAGCAGCAGGACCTGACCGCCATCTATAATTCCGGTCAGCACCTCCTGGGCCTGATCAACGATATCCTAGACCTGGCCCGCATTGAAGCAGGCAAAATGGAGCTCAACTTCGAAGAAGTCCATCTAGCCGAGATGGTCACCAGTGTTCTATCGACTGCCAAGGGCCTCGTGAAAGAAAAAACCATCCAGCTCGTCCAGCGCATCCCATCGGATATGCCGACCGTGCGCGGCGATACGATGCGCGTCCGGCAGATCCTGCTCAACCTGATCTCCAACGCGTCCAAGTTCACCGATGAAGGCTCGATCACAATCGAGGCCCTGGTGCAAAAGGGACCGTCTGGCAGGATGGAAGCTCTGATCAACGTGGTCGACACCGGTCCCGGTATCTCGCTCGAAGACCAGGAAAAATTGTTCAAGGCGTTCTCACAGGTCGATGGTTCTGCAACGCGTAAGAGCGGTGGTTCTGGCCTCGGGTTGTCCATTTGCGCCAACCTGGTTCAATTGCACGGCGGGCGGATCAGCGTGACCAGTGAGACCGGCAAGGGCTCTACGTTCTGGTTCACTCTTCCACTCTACCACCAGCCTCAGCAGGAAATCCCTTCCGACAAAAAAGTGGTCCTGGCGATCGATGACGATCCGCAGGTGATCAGTCTCTATGAGCGTTATCTGAATCCCAAGGGCTATCACATTGTCCCACTTACAGACCCA
>DATAKV010000300.1:0-3743 GCA_036261375.1 Anaerolineales bacterium | reverse complement strand
TTCAGCAATGCCAGCTTCCGCCTCCGCGTGACGAACGTGGCCGGCAACGGCTCGCGGGACTTCTTCCTCGAATATCTGGCGGTCAACGTAACCTACCTGCCCTAGATCCTTCCACGTAGCAGGGATTAATAAAAGCTGGATGTGTTGTCGACACATCCAGCTTTTTCATCCTTGTGTTTTCCTCCTTTATAATTTCCATTATGCACTACGACCTCTGCCTTCCCTGGTACTGGGAATACGACATCGACTTCGTGCAAATGATCGAACGTGCCTGCAGCGAAAAAGGACTGACCTTCTGGCAGATCACACCCGATAACCTGCTCGAATCCATCAGCTCGCTCTACAGGGGGGAAACCTCATTCGGTGCGATCCTCGACCGTTCCCAGTATGACCAGCGCTTCGAACCGATCCATCGCTGGTCGCGTGAGCACAATACTCTTCGAATTAATCCGGGGGAAGTGTCTAAATGGTCCGAAGACAAAGCGACCATGCACCTGGAATTAATTACAGCGGGAATCCATACACCCTATACGATCCTTTTGCCTCCGTTTATCGACCAGCCGGTCATCTCCGACATGGACCTCTCCCCACTGGGCAGCCGCTTCGTCATCAAGCCGGCCAATGAAGGGGGCAGCTCGGGTGTGATCCTCGGCGCATCCTCCATGGACCAGATCCTGCGCGCCCGCCTGGAATTCCCCGAACAGAAATACCTGATCCAGGAGACGATCACCCCCCGCACCATCCATGGACAGCCTGCCTGGTTCCGGGTTTTTTACGCGGTTGGGCAGACCTATCCGTGCTTCTGGCACCCGCTCACCCATGTCTTCGCGGTGGTCTCGCCGCAGGATGAAAACAGATATGAATTGGCTGATCTGCGCGACATCACCCAGCGCATCGCCTCTATCTGCAGACTAGACTGGTTCTCGACCGAGATCGCCCTCACGCTCGAGCAGTTCGTTGTTATAGACTATGTCAACGACGGCATCGATACCCGTGTCCAGTCCAAGGCCGTGGACGGCGTGCCCGATGAAGTGATGCAGGGGATCGCGAGCCAGCTCGTCGAAAAAGTCAGCCTGGCAAAGGTGTAAACCCTTCGCCAGGCCCACACAAAAGGAGCAGCACCATGACCAAGCCGCGCGCCCGTGATCTGGGGGTACCACTTGAAGGCACGCCCGGAGAGTACAACGCCATCACCGACGTTCCCGGCGTGACCGTTGGCTACTGTACCGTGATCGAGGGCGAATCCGCCCGGACGGGTGTAACCATCATCCACCCGCGCGGACAGAACGATCATGACCCGGTCTTCGCCGCCTGGTTCCCCTTCAACGGCAACGGCGAGATGACCGGCTCCGCCTGGGTCGACGAGGGAGGCTTCCTCGAAGGCCCGATCGGGATCACGAACACCCACAGCGTCGGCGTGGTCCGTGACACGATCATCCAGTGGCAGGTCACTCACAGCCGCATCTTCCAGGGCTGGTCCTGCCCGCTGGTGACCGAGACCGCCGATGGCTGGCTGAACGATATCAATGGATTCTTCGTCAAGCCGGACCATGTGATGCAGGCGATTACGTCTGCCAGGTCAGGCCCGGTCGAAGAAGGCAATGTCGGCGGCGGGACAGGGATGTTATGCTACGAGTTCAAGGGCGGGACCGGAACCTCGTCCCGCAAGCTTCCTCAAAAATTCGGCGGCTGGACCATCGGCGCACTGGCCCAAACCAATTTCGGGCGGCGCTTCCAGCTGACCATTGCCGGCGTACCGGTGGGCGCACACTTGAAAGAGGACAGCATCTGGACGAGTGGGGAAAACCCGTTCAAGCAGGACGATGGCTCGCTGATCGTGGTCATCGCCACCGACGCGCCGCTTCTGCCTCACCAGCTCAAACGGCTCGCCAAGCGCGCCTCCCTGGGCATGGCCCGTACCGGCGGCCTGGGCGGCAACGGCTCGGGGGATATCTTCCTGGCTTTCTCCACCGCCAACCCCAACGCGGCCCTCGGTGATAAACAGGGGCTGGCAACTATTCGGGCCTTGAGCAATAACTTCATCGATCCTCTGCTGATGTCATCGGCCTATGCCACCGAGGAAGCCATCATCAATTCCATGGTCGCCGCGCAGGATATGACCGGCCACAAGGGAGTCAGTGTCAAAGCCTTGCCGCATATCAAATTACAGGAAATCATGAGACAATACAAGCGGCTTGAGCAAGCTTCAAGGTAGAAGGAAACCATTCATGGCAACATCCATATTAGAGGTCAACAACCTGGTAAAAAAATACGGTGACTTCACCGCCGTCAAAGGAATTTCTTTCGATATCAAGGATGGGGAGATCTTCAGCCTGCTGGGTCCCAACGGGGCGGGGAAGACGACGACCATCTCGATGCTGTCCACGTTATACACGCCCACATCGGGGGATGCGACCATCTGCGGACATTCCATCACAAAGAATCCAATGGCCGTCAAACAGGTGATCGGTGTTGTCCCCCAGGAGATCGCCCTGTACGAAGATCTGACGGCAAAAGAGAACCTCATCTTCTGGGGACAGATGTATGATCTCAGCGGCAAGTCACTCACGAGCCGGGTGGACGAAGTGTTGGATCAGATTGGCCTGACGGACAAAGCTGGCAATCGGGTCAAAACATATTCAGGAGGCATGAAGCGCCGGGTCAACATCGGCGTGGGCCTGCTCCACAAGCCGCGCCTGCTGTTCATGGACGAGCCGACGGTCGGCATCGACCCGCAGTCCCGCCGCGCCATCCTCGACACGGTCAAGGACCTCAACCGGCAGGGCATGACGGTCCTGTACACAACCCACTATATGGAGGAAGCCCAGGAGCTCTCGGACCGGGTCGGCATCATCGACCACGGGGAGCTGATCGCGCTTGGGACACAAAAGGAGCTCACCCAGCAGGTCGGCCAGACCGAGACGCTCATTCTGCACATCGGCGAGAACGACGATCCCGAAGCGCTGGCGAAATCCCTGGACGGTGTGAAGGATGTTCTCGAAGCCAGCGCCAGTGAAAATGCGGTTTCGGTGATCGCTCATGAAGCGGAGGATGTGCTAGCGGCAGTGGTGACCCAGGCCAACGAGCGCGGCATCAAGATTCGCTCGATCGACATCCGCGAGCCGAACCTGGAAGCGGTGTTCCTGCATCTGACAGGGAGAGCACTGCGAGACTGACGTGAGCCGATATTCGATATTCGAATGACCTCTGAATATCGAGTATCGAACAAAGCGTATCCTCATGAAAAAACTATTCCTGATAGGCCTCAAAGACCTCACGCTTATCTTCCGCGACCGCGCCGCGCTGATCTTCATGCTGCTTGCGCCGTTCCTGCTGACGATCGGCATGGGGTTTGTCACCGGGCGCTTCAGCGGAGGGTCAAGCGGGCTTTCCGATATTCCGGTCGTCATCGTCAATCTGGATCAAGACCAGCTGGGGAACGCGCTGGCGGACGTCTTCTCTTCTGAGGAGCTCGCTGATTTAATGGAGCCCAGCACCTCGTCCGACCCCGAAGCGGCCCGCCGCTGGATCGACGAGGACGAGGCAGCGGCAGCGGTCGTCATCCCGGAGGGCTTCACGCGCTCGATCATCCCCGCCGAAGGGACGATGTTCGAGGCGGGGTATGTCCAGCCGGAACCGCTCCCGATCGAGGTCTATACCAACCCTTCCCGTCCCACAAGCTCTGGCATTGTGAAAGCAATTGTGGACGAATTCATCTCACGCGTCGAGGAGGGGCGCACCAG
>DATAKV010000299.1:0-2620 GCA_036261375.1 Anaerolineales bacterium | reverse complement strand
GCGCCAAAAGCTGACGCGTTCAAAAGGAGATCGAATTGAGAAAGCTGTTCGCCTTCAATATGGTTACCCTGGATGGCTTCTTCGAAGGTCCCAACCAGGAGATCGACTGGCACAATGCCGACAACGAGGAGTTCAATGAATTTGCCATTGAGCAGACCAGTTCGGTCGATACGCTCGTGTTCGGCCGCGTGACCTATCAATTGATGGCCAGCTACTGGCCGACCGAGACGGCTGTGAATGCCGACCCGATCATCGCCGACCTGATGAACCGCCTTTCCAAGATCGTATTCTCCCGTACACTGGAGAGCGTCGAGTGGAACAATACTCGCTTGATCCGCGAAAATGCTCAGAAAGAGATCTCGAATCTAAAGATGCAGCCCGGAAAGGATATGGCGATCTTCGGCAGTGCTGACCTGATCTCATCCATCATGGATGTGATCGATGAGCATCGCGTGATGGTCAACCCCATTCTGTTGGGGGGAGGGAGTCCATTGTTCAAATCCAGCGGGGACAGGCGCAAGCTCAGGCTTGTCGATTCAAGAACATTCAAGTCCGGAAACGTTTTACTGACCTACCAGCCTGAAATGGAGCAGTGATGAAAAAGACCTTAAACTCTGAGGAAAGCGATATTCCGAAGATCGGGGCACCTGCTCAAAGGGCACTCGCTGCGGCCGGTGTGAAACAGCTCAAAGACCTGACGAAATTCCGCGAGGAAGAAATCAGGCAGTGGCACGGAATTGGCCCCAACGCTCTGGGCAAGCTTCGCCAGGCCATGACAGAAAAAGGTTTATCGTTCAAATAGAAAGAGAGGATTCCCGTGGCTTATTATCTGGTTCAGGCACAACCGGTGGAAGAATTGCTGACGGAGCTTCGCCAGCGATTGGACAGCGGCGAGATACGCGTCATGCGTCCGTTTGGGCAGGCGCTCCAGTACAGCCTGGAGAATGCCCGGGTTAAAGAAGGTGGGCTCGCGGTCTGGGAGGAAGAGGATTACTGTGTCCCGCCTCTCGCCCAGGAACGCGCCGCCATCCTGGATACGTATTTCAGGGATTTGAATGTGGATAGAGTGGAAAAAGGGAAAGGGTGGGAACAGATCGAATCGCTGCCGAATCTATGGTAAAGGGAGAGCGAGAAGGACCCTCATCACAACGCGATCCAGCCGCCGCGCAAACCTTCACGCACGGCTTCGGTGCGGTTCGTGACGTTTAATTTCTGATAGATGGAAGATACGTGGAACTTAACAGTATGCTCGCTAATCCCCAGCGCTGCCGCGATCTGCTTGTTGGCAAGCCCCCTGGAAAGCAGCCCCAGTACTTCAGACTCCCGGTCGGTCAGCGGGCCTTGCGACAGGACGCCGTTCTCCGATTCGAATAAAAGTGTCGAAGGGCCAACGATCAATCCCTGAGACAAGGCATGGACCGCCGCGCTCAGCTCCTCGGGGGAGGCGTCTGTAGGCAGGATGCCCCAGGCACGTGATGTCCGCTTCATTTCCCGGACGTCGAGCGGCTCATCGCTCAGGAAAAGGATCGCCGCCGAGGGCGAGTCGCTTCGCCCATTCGTAGAAAATGAGGCGTAAGAGGCCGACGTGATAACCACGTCGGCCTCTTTTTCATCTGCAAGCGAATCGTTCACCACGCTGAGAGTCCTGTCCGACGAGAGCAGAGCACGCAATCCTGCGCGCAGTGCCGGTGAAGAAACGTCGATCAGGACTCGGATCACTTCCTCTCCCCTACCGTAACCTTGACCGTCTCCGGCCGTCCTCCGCGCAGGACTTCCACCGCAACGGCTTTCCCAACCGTCTCGCTGCTCAGCGCGGAGAAGAGATCATCTGCATCGCCTACCGGCTGGCCGCCAATAGCCACAAGGATGTCACCCACCAGCAGTCCGCTGGTTGCTGCGGGCCCTTCGCCTTCGAGCCAAAGGACCAGCAGACCATGATCCTGTTCCCGTTTGAGCGCCTGCCGCCCGGCCTCTGTGATCTCCACCGACTGAGTGCGAACACCCAGATAACCGCGCTTTACGGTGCCGTGTTTGGCAAGCGCATCTCCCACCCGCCAGGCCATTTTGACCGGGATGGTCAGCGAGGAACCCCGCGTCAACCCCGAGGTATTGAGTCCTAGGACATTACCTTCGGTGTCGATCAACGGCCCCCCCGAAAAGCCCGGATAGGGTGTTGTTTCACTCTGGATGTATTCATCGAGCATACCGCCTCGGAAGGTTCGTGCCGGTCCGCTGATGGCAGTGACGATGCCCCAGGAGGCCTGAATGCCGGCAGCGCTGGGACGTCCCAGGGCCAGCACCAGCTGTCCGACGTTGACCGAGTCGGATGTTTTTGCCGGGGTCAGGGCTTTTTCAGCGAGCCGCAAAAGCGCCAGGTCTGAACCGGGATCGCGGCCGGCGATGGCAGCGTCGAGTGTCTTTCCATCGGGGAGGGCAACTTTGATCCCTTCCTCGCGGGTCAGCACGTGGTCGGCCGTAAGCACCAGGTCGTCTGCCAGCGCAATGCCGCTTGCAGGATAACGCTTGCGCCCGTCCACCAGTACTGTACTCGCGCCGCCCAGCTCGACGGAGGATACCAATCCTTTCGAAAATTCAGTCAGAGGGTTTGCCATACCGTTCT
>DATAKV010000297.1:0-3942 GCA_036261375.1 Anaerolineales bacterium | reverse complement strand
TACGCGGTGGGGATTATGCCGAGCCGGCGCTCGATATTGGGCTGATGATCAAGCCGTCGCTCACCGGTCAGGGTTTGGGAAGTGACTTTGTAAAAAATATCGTCCAGTATGCGATCACCGAATTCCAGGCGAGCAAATTACGCGTCACCATCCTGGAGAGCAACCTGCGCGCCCAGCGCGTCTGGGAGAAAAACGGATTTTATAAAACAAGTTCCTTCCACCGGGAAACGGACCAGCTTCCCTTTGTCATTTTGACCAGGGACGTGTAAATCCTAATTCACCTATCGGGGTTATTCTCTACGAACGCCAGACAGACCTTCGCCAAAGGACTCTTATGGACAACCTCTCCCCCATCCTGCAGAGAATTTCACAATTTAACAACGCAAAATCCCTGGAAATCGAAGAGCTGGCCGGCGGGATCACCAACCGCAACTACAAGATCACCGCAGACGGGGAATGCTTCGTCCTGCGACTCGGCGGGAATGAAACTCACTATCTCGGCATCGACCGCAAAACCGAATATGAATGCAGCCTGCTCGCCTCCCAGGTCGGAGTCGCTCCCGAACCGACAGCCTACCTGGAACCGGAAGGCTATATCCTGGCCCGGTTTATTTCAGGCAAGGGTATTTCCGCGGCAGAAATCGGAACGGAAGAAAATATCAAGCGGGTTGTCGAATCGATGAAGGCCTATCAATCGCTGGAGTATTTCCCTGGTTCTTTTTCCCCTTTTCGCGTCGCCGAGGAGTATGCAGAAATCGCCCGCCGCTTCCAAGTTGTCCTCCCCGAGAAAATGGATGAATATCTCGAAGCATCGCGCACGATCGAAGCGGCCCTGTATCGCGAGCCGCTGCAGCCGAGGCCATGCCACAATGACCTGCTCAATGGCAACTTCATCGACGATGGCAAGCGCATCCGCATCCTGGATTGGGAATACGCGGGCATGGGCGATATCTTCTTCGATCTCGGCAACTTCGCCATCCAGCATGAGTTCACCGATGTCCAGGATGAGATGCTCCTCCGCACTTATTTCGGCTCCCCCAGTGACTCCCAGCGCGCCCGCCAGAAGCTTATGAAGATCATGTCCGACCTGCGCGAGGCGATGTGGGCGCAGGTGCAACGCGGCGTCTCGAAATTGGATTTTGATTACACTGGCTACGGACAGAAATACTTTGAGCGGTTTGAAGCCAGTACCAGTGTAATAGAGTACGCTGATTGGCTACACGCTGTTTGAAAATCGCCATTCTACGCACTGCGAATTTATATCCACAAAAAAGGAAACTCAACGAATGGAATTCCCAACACACGCACAGGCTGTCATCATCGGGGGCGGGGTTGGAGGGGCCAGCATCGCCTATCATCTCACCCAGATGGGCTGGAAGGATGTCGTGGTCATCGAGCGCCATGAGCTGACCAGCGGCTCGACCTTCCACTCCGCCGGGCTGGTTGGACAGCTGCGCACCTCCTCCAGCCTGACCAAGATGATGCGCTACAGCACCGACCTGTATCGCAGGCTGAAAAGCGAGACCGGCGTCGACCCAGGCTGGGACGAGGTCGGAAGTTTGCGCATTGCTTCATCGGATGCTCGCATGGAAGAGCTCAAGCGCGTGGTGGGCTATTCGAAGGCATTCGGCATGCCGCTCGATATGCTGACACCCAGGGAATGCCTGGAGCTCTTCCCGCTCATGTCGCTGGAAAATGTCAAAGGTGGTGTCTTCCTTTCTACGGATGGACAGATCGACCCAACGGGTCTGACGAATGCCCTCGCCGCGGGAGCGAAGAGCCGCGGGGCGAAGATCTTGATGAATACGCGCGTCACAGGCATCACCGTCAGCAACAACGAAGTCAGGGAAGTGGCCACCGATAAAGGCGTGATCAAGACCGATGTGGTCATCAACGCCGCCGGGCTGTGGGGCAACGACATCGCCAATATGGTCGGGTTGACCCTGCCGATCATCCCTATGGCGCATCTCTATCTCATCACCAAGCCGGTCAAGGACCAACCTCATTCCATGCCAACCATGCGCGACCCCGACAACCTGGTCTATTTCCGCGGCACAGGCAGCGGGATGATCGCCGGCGGGTACGAGCACGAGCCCCAGCCGTGGGGATTGACGGGCGTCCCACAGGATTGGAACTTCAAGCTGCTCGAGCCGGATTGGGAGCGCTTCACGCCTCTGATGGAGAACATCATCACCCGCGTCCCCGCCATGGAATCGGCCGAGATCATGCAATTGCTCAATGGACCGGAAGGTTTTACACCTGATTCGGAATACCTGCTCGGCCCCACCTCCGTACGCGGGTTCTGGGCGGCCTGTGCCTTTTGCGCCCATGGCATCGCCGGTGCGGGCGGCATCGGCAAGGTCATGGCGGAATGGATCATCGACGGCCATCCCGAGTGGGATATGTGGCGGCTGGATGTGCGGCGCTTTGGCAACCAGTACGGCAGCCAGGCGTTCACACTGGCGCGCACGGTTGAGACCTATGGCAAGTATTATGACATCCACATGCCGTACGAGGAGCGCGAGTCGGCGCGGCCGCTGCGCCTCTCTCCCGCGTATCACCGCTTACAGGAACTGGGCGCGATCTTTGGCGAAAAAGGCGGCTGGGAACGGCCGAACTGGTTCCGGGCCAACGAACAGGATCCCCGCGCCGCCTCCCTCCCGAATCTCACAGGCTGGGCGCTCGACAACTGGTCACCGGCCATCGCGGCTGAGACGCGTGCTGCGCGCGAAACCGCCGCGCTCTTCGACGAGACCTCCTTCTCCAAGATCGAAGTCCTCGGTCCCGGCGCCTGTGACTTCCTGCAAACGCTCTGTGATAACGATATCGATAAACCCGCCGGCACGGTGGTCTACACTCAAATGCTGAACGCCCGCGGTGGCATCGAATGTGACTTCACCGTCACCTGCCTCGCCCCCGACCGCTTTATGATCGTCACCGGCACGGCCTTCGGTACTCACGACATGACCCAC
Organism: Anaerolineales bacterium; assembly: GCA_036261375.1. GTDB lineage: Bacteria > Chloroflexota > Anaerolineae > Anaerolineales > Villigracilaceae > Defluviilinea. The sequence goes on along the minus strand of DATAKV010000297.1, from coordinate 970 downwards.
CTGCGCCGCTATATGCCGCTCGATGGGACGGTCTACATCAACGACATGACCTCTGCCCGCACCTGCTTCGGCCTGTGGGGTCCCCGTGCCCGGGACATTCTGCAGTCCGTCACGCGCGATGATGTCTCTAACGCTGCCTTCCCCTATATGACCGCCAGGCCGATCACGATCGGCAACATCCCCGCGCTGGCCTTACGTGTTACCTATGTCGGCGAGCTGGGCTGGGAATTCTATGCCCCATCTGAATACGGCGAGCAGCTCTGGGACACACTCTGGGAGGCCGGTAAACCGTTCGGCATGCTGGCCGGCGGATACAAAGCCATCGAATCCCTGCGCCTCGAGAAAGGCTACCGCTACTGGAGTGCAGACATCACCCCCGATTACACACCCTATGAAGCTGGTCTGGGGTTTGCCGTGTCCTTGAACAAAAGCGCAAACTTCATGGGCAAAGAATCTCTCCAAAAACAGAAAGCGGAGGGAGTGAAGCAAAAGCTGTGCTGCATTGTGCTCGACAACCCCAACACGATCGTCTTCGGCAGCGAGCCCATCCGTCATGAAGGCCAGGTTGTCTCCTGGGTCACGTCAGGTGGCTATGGATATTCTGTCAACAAGAGCATTGCCTATGGCTACCTGCCCATCGAGCTGGCGAAGGCAGGGACACGTCTTACCGTGGAATGTTTCGGGATCGAGTACCCTGCCTCGGTGGAGAAGGAACCGCTTTTCGATCCAAAAGGTGAGAAGATCAAGGCATAACAATATCCCGTACGGGGAACCGGAAAAGTTCCTGTTAAAATAGCGGGATGCCTACAACCATCCAAGCCATCCTATTTGATTTCGGGAATGTCCTGGTCGAGTGGAATCCCCGATTTGTCTACCGCCGTTATTTTCCAGGTGACGAGAAAGCCATGGAGGAATTTTTCCATGAAGTGAACTTCATGGACTGGAATGCCCTGCAGGATAAGGGACGCTC
>DATAKV010000296.1:0-2235 GCA_036261375.1 Anaerolineales bacterium | reverse complement strand
TGCGCTCGTCCAGATAGTCAAAGCGGAACTGCCGGTCTGAGACCCCGGCGGGTGCATTGCCGTGATCGAAGACCGCGACAGCGATGGCCTGCAGATCATGCAGGGAAACGCCATAATTGTTGAATGTCCGGGAGATCAGCTCGAAATCGAAATCCTTGAGGTCCAGACGGTGGACGGTGGGTGGTAGACGTAAAGCGTCCTCTTCTGCGATAACCTGTATTCCCAGCGCTTGCACTTTGTCCAGCTCATCGTTCAGGGTTGTCGCTGCAGGGGCAGTCATAAATATGGGAATGCCGGCCCGGGCGTATTCTTCGATGGCCCAGGCAGAAGGACCGCCTCCCATCTGGTGCCCGGTCAACAGAAGGGGCGTGCGGGAAGGCAGCATCTGCTTGATGCGGCGATGTACCATCATGGTGGGGGAGGGCAGGACCAGCTTGAGCCCGTTCTCAATGTCGAGGTTGGAATCATACAGGAAGATGTCCTGTGTGCCTGTGCCGATATCAACAGTCAGGATTTTCATACACGGATTGTACCTACACTTCGATCCCCAGCCACTGCCGGATGAAGAAGCCAATAATGAACGAGATCGCCGCCACACTGAGGCTCAGGCCTGCCATCTCCAAGAAGCGGGCCCGGAAGGACTCGCCTTTGGCCACGGAAATATAGTAATTGAACACGGCGATGATGACCACGGCGGTCACAAGGGCAATGATCAGGTCCAATATATAGTTATCGAATAGCAGGTAGGGAAGCACCAGCAGGGTAACGGTGGTGATATAGGCGATCCCGGTATAGATGGCAGCGCGGACGGGATGCTTGTTCGTCTGCTCCGAACGGGTTGAAAGATATTCGCTCGCCGCCATCGACATGGATGCGGCCACACCCGTAATGATGCCTGAGAGGGCGATCAGCTTGACATCCTGCAGGGCCAACGTCAGGCCGGCCAGGGCGCCGGTCAGTTCCACCAGCGCATCGTTCAGGCCGAGCACGATCGAGCCCGCGTACTGGAGCCGCTCCTCGTCCAGCATGTTGATCAGGCGCTCCTCGTGGGCATCCTCCTCATGCTGGAACTGGAGGGCTTCGGGGATATCCTTTGCGACAGAAGCGTAGTTTTCCTGGGCCTGCTCTTCGCCCTGTTCCATGAGCTTGATCCCAAACGTGAATCCGAAAAGCACACTGACGAGGTAATAGAACCAGACGTAGAACCAGCGCGGCTCCACGTCCTGGTTGGTGTATTTTTTCCAGCCGTTATAGTGGCGCAGCTCATCCTCGGCGATCTGCTCGATGATCCTTGCATTTTCAGGGGGGCTGACTTTTTTGGAGAGGCGTTTGTAGATATGGTATTCGGTGATCTCTGTCCGTTGAAAGTTGAGGACCCGCTGCCGGACACTTTCTGATAGTTGCATTTTATTCTCCAAACATGGGATGGTTGTATTTTACGCCTGAAATGGGCAGGGCAGGGAAGTCACATCAAAAATCTGAAAAATAAGTGACAAATGTACTGACAACCAGCGGATAAATCGTACTATTATGGGAACACATCATCACAGCAAGGAGGATTTCACAGCAAATGGCCACCCGAACCGGACTCTTCATCGTCCTGATCCTGATACTGACTGCCTGTTCCACGGCGGCGCCGGCGCCCGTCCCTACGGACACTCCCCGGCCCACAGCGACCGAAACACTTATCCCGACCGAGACGCAGCGGCCCACATCGACACCGAGACCGACCAAAACGCCCAACCTGGCTGCCACACAGCGCATGGAAGATCTGAATGCCGAAGCCCAGAAGTATTTCGACCTGGGTTACCTGGCGACAACGGACGGACGGTTCTTCGAAGAGGAAGATTTCAATGAAGAATGGGCCCAGCTGGGCTGGTACAGTTGGTGGACTCTCAATCAGCGGGCTAGAGACTTTTTCATCAGTGCCCATGTCAAATGGACCAGCGCCTATCGCAATGCCGACATCTCCGGATGCGGGTTCGCTTTTGCGATCCAGGAAAATCAGGACCATTATGCGGTGTTTCTCGACCGGTCGAGTGTCCTGTTTCTTGATTCCGGTGCGTATACCAAGAAACTGGGGACCACCCGAGGGACCGGGCGTGTGGAATTTGCGAATCCCTTTGACGAGCCACAGGAAGCCGACTTTACTCTGATCGTCAACGGCACCAGTGCTTATGTGCTCGTGGACGATGAGCTGGCCGCCCAATATACCCTGTCGCAAAGCAAGACCCT
>DATAKV010000291.1:0-5126 GCA_036261375.1 Anaerolineales bacterium | reverse complement strand
TGGGTGAAGCAACTGGTAGTCTGTAAATGAAAACACCAGGGAAGCCAGTATAGGCGCAAGCTTGAAGACCAGCAGTCCAACCAGCCAGGGAGAGATAAGAAGTAGTCCCACCTGCTGCTTAAGTCGAGTCTCAATGAATGGGCGAAGACTTCCAGATTTCTTGTTAGGGAGGACAGACGCAGACTGCACAGGCATTCTCACAGTGGAACGGTTACACAGAAATGGGGACTACACTCTTTCTCCTCGGAACTGGGTGTCATATAGCTGAGAATACAGCCCACCGAGTGTAATCAGCTCATTATGGGTGCCGCGCTCGACGATCTGGCCGCGGTCCATGACCAGTATCTGATCAGCCGCAAGGATGGTGCTCAGACGGTGGGCAATGACGATACTGGTCCGCCCGGCCATGACGCGCTTCAACGCCTCCTGGATCAGCGCTTCGGATTCGCTGTCGAGGTGGCTGGTGGCTTCGTCGAGCACAAGGATGCGAGGATCCTTGAGAATGACTCGCGCCAGGGCAATGCGCTGCTTCTCACCGCCGCTCAGGCGGTAACCGCGCTCCCCGACAATGGTATCGTAGCCATCGGGCAGGTCCATGATGAAGTTGTGGATGTTGGCAGCGCGCGCTGCAGCTTCGATCTCCGCCTGGGTCGCCTCGGTCTTTGCGTAGGTGAGGTTGGTGCGGATGGTATCGTGGAAGAGATAATTCTCCTGGGTGACCATGCCGATCGCGGACGAGAGTGAGTCGAGGGTGACGTCGCCCAGGTCATGCCCATCGATGCGGATGACACCTTCGCTGGGATCGTACAGGCGCGGGATGAGATAGGTCATCGTCGTCTTGCCCGCGCCCGAGGGGCCAACCAGCGCAACCAGCTGGCCGGGATGGGCTGTAAAGGAAACTCCCTTCAGGGCTACTTCGCGGGCCTGGGAGGTGGCGTCCGTTTCGGCAGAGTCTGAGCCATTACCTTCGAGACCGCGGACGGTGGACGATGGACCGTCCTTGGTCTTCTGTCCACGGTCCTTATGTGACAGGGACAGCACCGCACCCACGTCCTCATGCCGGCCATAGCGCTTGACATCCTTGAGCAATTTGGTGTCATCTACACGGTAATTGAACGTTACGTTATCGAATTCCAGCCTGCCCTTCACATCCCGCAGAACGATCGCGTTCTCTTTTTCGACGATGTCCTGCGGCAGATCGATCACTTCGAAGACGCGCTCGAAGCTCACCATCGAAGTGGAAAACTCCACCGGCGCACCCGCCAGCCCCTGGAGTGAACCGTAGAGCTGGCCGAGGTAGGAACCGAAGGCGACAATGGTCCCGACGGTAAACACATCGGTGATGACGAAGTAGCCGCCCAGGCCGTAGACCAGCGCCGTACCGATGGCGCTGACCAGGCCGAAGATGACAAAGAAAGTTGAGCCGACCACCGCCCGCCGGATGCCGATATTGCGCACATTAGCGGCCCGCTCACGAAAGCGCTTTTCCTCCTCCATGGAGCGGCCAAAGAGTTTCACCAATAGCGCCCCGCCGATATTGAGAGTTTCATTCATATGGGCGTTCATCTGGGCGTTGGTCTCCATCGCTTCACGGGCGATATCGCGCAGGACCGTTCCCAGCTTGCGGGCGGCAATGATGAACAGCGGCAGGATCAGCACGCTGACCAGGGTCAGCCGCCACTCGAGGGCGACCATGACGGCGATCAGAGCAATCGCTTCGATCAGGTTGGTGACGATGCTGACAATGGTATTGCTGATGGCGTTCTGCGCGCCGACCACGTCGTTGTTCAGGCGCGACATCAGCTCCCCGACCTTGGTGTTAGTGAAGAAGCGCAGGGACATACGCTGCAGCCTCGCAAAAAGCGACGAGCGCAGATCGTAAATTACACCTTCCCCCACTGTCGCGTTCAGCCGCCGCTGGACCACGTTGATTCCACCGGTTACTGCCGGGATCAGCAGCAGCGCCAGCGCAAGCAGGATCAGCCGGTTGGTATCCCTGGCCGGGATGACCACATCGATCATATTGCGGAAAATGAGCGGGGTAAGCAAGGACAGGCCTGTCGTCAGCAGGATCGTCACCAGCATGCCCCCGATATGCCACCAGTACCCGCGTGCGTAGGAAAGAACCCGTAAAAGTAATTCCCGGGTGACCGTGGGCTTCTCGTCACCCGAGCGCATGTACGCAAACCAGCCGCCGCCGTGCCACATGTTTGTCTCCTAGTTAAGTTGTTCCATAGTTATGTTATATCGTCACAAGATATACAAGTAACAGGTAGACAGATTCCCGGCTACCGAATTAGGCAACTATAAAACGATCCCATCAATTGCGCAACCGGACGAAGGGGGAGGTTAATGAAAGTCTGATAAGGTAGAAAGGTATAATCCAATTCATGCTGGAAGTCACACCTGCCTGGAGATCCACGTTTCCGGATGCGTATGTGGGGATATTGGTCGTGAGGAGTGTTAGCAACCCTGACCAGCATTCCGAGCTCGAACAGCGCAAGGCAGAGTTGGAGGACCAGTTGCGATCCCAATTCTCCGGTCAGAACCGAGCTGCGCTGTCAGCTCATCCCATCCTGCAGGCCTATAGCAATTATTACAAGCGGTTCAAAAAGACGTACCACGTCCAGCTTCAGCTTGAATCGATTGCCTGGAAGGGAAAGTCGATCCCCAGCATGCCGGCTCTCGTCGAGTCCATGTTCATGGCAGAGATGAAGAACTTGCTGCTGACGGCCGGCCATGACTTGGACACGTTGTCTTTGCCGCTTGTACTGGATGTTTCGACAGGGATCGAACGTTATACTTTGATGAGAGGTGAAGAACAGATCCTCAAGCCCGGCGATATGATGATCAGCGATCAAAACGGGGTCATCTCGAGCATCATCTATGGTCCCGACTGGAGGACTCAGATCACAGCCAACACACGCAACGCGGTGTTCACCGTCTACGCGCCGACCGGCATTGGCGAGCAGGCCGTGCAGCAAAACTTGATGGATATTCAGGAAACTATCCTGACCTTCAGCCCCGGAGCACAGGTGGAATTGCTCCGGGTATTCAGCAGCCTTACATAACTGAAAAGTGGACCACAATCCTTTTCAAATACCCACGCTACTCTCACCACTGGAAAGCTTCATGCCCACAAAAACCGCATCCCTCGTCTCGGTCATCCTGTCCATTCTGTTGCTCGTCGTATTCGCCGTTCTCACCCTTTTCTTTGAGATGGTCGCGCTGAATGGCGCCAGTGAGAGACAGGGTATGACTGCCATGGGCATTACGCTTCTATGCCAGGCTGCAGGTGCCGTATTGCTTGGCTCCCTGGCATGGAAATCCACCAGCCTGTTGGTCACACGGTTCAACCTGAATTCCGCTCTGTCAGTGGTTATCACAGTGATCCTTGCCATCCTGGCTGGCGGACTATTTTCCTTCCTTGCGCTGGTTGTATCCATACCGCTGGCGGGCATCAGGTAGTCTGATATTGAAATCACTGCCGCCTGATCGCACGTTATAAAAGAAGCCCGGGTGAAAAATTTCACCCGGGCTTCTTTTATTCATTCCCCCGATTTATCAGCCAGGAACAGGCCGGCGATCACTGTACGAAGACCGGTATGGGGCTGTTCTCGTTGGTCCCGTTCCCAAGCTGTCCATCCTTGTTCAGGCCCCAGCACTGGATGTCATCCGTACCGGGTGTAGCGGAAGTAATCATCACGCAGGCATGATACTTGCCGACTGCAATCTGCCAGGCAGACGCCACGTTCAGGACTGTCTCAGGGTTCGAGCTGCTGGCCTGGGAGTTGCGTCCCAGCTGGCCATAGTAGTTCGAGCCCCAGCATTCCACAGTCCCATTATTGAGCAGGGCACAGATGTGGCCCAGGCCGCTGTCCACGTCGATGGCCTGTGTGACATCGCTGATCGCCTTGAATTTACCCGCCTGGAAGGTCACCGGGATGCCACCATCGTTCAGAGAGACGATGACAGGACCAAAGCGGTTCACCGCGACATCCAGGTTTGTTTCCGGCGCAGCTCCGGTGACCGGGACAAGTCCGCCCAGATCCTGGCTGGCGCCATTATCCACGCAGCGCAGCAGACCTGCGCTTGTGAGACCACAGGATTTCGTCTGGCCTGCATCCACGTTCGAGATGCCGGCGATCAGGGTGGCAAGAGTCGGTACGAGACTGTCGGCCTTCGTGCCGTTTGCAAGCTGGCCCTGGTCATTGTTGCCCCAGCACATCACCTGTCCGTAAACCATGATGGCACAGGTGTAATCGAGTCCGGCGGTGATATCCGCTACATTGCTCAACACCTTGACCGGGACATTACGGTCGGCCGTGCTGCCGTCACCGACCTGGCCCTGGGAGTTCTGGCCCCAGCACCAGACGTCGCCGCCGCTGAGCACACAGGTGTGGTTGCCGCCGGCGACAATAGTCGAGCCGCCGCCAATCCCCAATACGTCCACCGGCACATTACTGGCCGTATTCGTACCATCGCCAAGCTGGCCAAAGTCATTGTTTCCCCAGCACTGGACTCCGCCTTCGGGCGTGATGGCACAGGTATGAGCGATGCCGGCTGCAATGGCGTGAGCTTCGCCGCCTGTCACCGGGATGAAGCCGGTAAAGGACACAGAGGGACGCTCAGGCGTGGACTCAGGAGGCGTCTGAGGCGTATTGGTCGGGGTGTTGGTTGGTGTATTCGTGGGTGTAGCTGTCAACGTGCCCGTCGGTGTGTTGGTAGGAGTGTTGGTAGCCGTCGCAGTCGGCGTGTTGGTCGGTGTATTGGTTTGTGTGACGGTTGGCGTGCTCGTAGGTGTATCAGTAGGCGTGCCGGTAGGAGTATTTGTGGGTGTGTCTGTCGGTGTGTTGGTAGGTGTATTAGTCGGCTCGTCAGGAGGAGTCGGTGTGTTGGTTGGCGTATCGGTCGGTGTATTCGTGGCCGTCACAGTGGGCGTATTGGTAGGTGTGTTGGTTGCCGTAGCGGTTGGGGTATTGGTAGGCGTATTGGTTGGCGTGTTCGTGGGTGTGTTGGTTGGCGTATTGGTCGGGGTATTCGTTGCCGTCGCGGTTGGCGTGTTGGTAGGAGTGTTGGTAGGTGTGTTCGTCACCGTCGCGGTTGGGGTATTGGTCGGCGTGTTG
>DATAKV010000285.1:0-1707 GCA_036261375.1 Anaerolineales bacterium | reverse complement strand
TGCGGTGCAGCAGGGTAGTTGAAACTAACATCGCGTAGCTTGATCGTTGCCATACCTACACTCCGGAAGTATTGTATCATTGGGTCTGGCAAGGAATTCAGTCTTTACCTTACATCGAGAGAGGACCTTAATGGAAACAATAACCTATTTATCGAGAGCAGAGCTCGAAGCGGGTATGGAGCATATCCGCCAGTCGCCGAAAGACCAGGGTATGCTCCAGATGATCGTACGGCGCCCACAGGCGGATGAGCGCGAAGTGCTTGAAGAGGCAGAGCTTTCTTTGACCGACGGCCTGGTCGGCGACAACTGGAAATTCCGTTCCAGCCGCCATACCCCGGACCGGTCCGCCAACCCGGATGCGCAGATCACCGTCATGAACGCCCGGCTCATTACCCTGGTCGCCCAATCTCCTGGCCGCTGGTCCCTGGCCGGAGACCAGCTATACGTGGATATGGATCTGGGTGAGGAGAATCTGCCTCCCGGCACACGCCTTGCCGTTGGGTCGGCGGTGATCGAAGTCACGGCCACGCCGCATACCGGATGCAAGAAGTTCTCCTCCCGCTTTGGGGTGGAGGCAATGAAATTCGTCAATTCGCCGGAAGGAAAACAGCTGCACCTGCGGGGCATTAATACGAGGGTTATCCAGGGCGGGGCCTTCCGCGTTGGAGATGTCGTCAAAAAGGTGTAGGCACGACCGACCCTTCGAAGAAGGACAGCCTGGGTTTCTGACTCAGGCTGTCTTGATTTTTATCCAAATTCTTGTCCTTCAGGCTCATTTATAGTACAATTGTTCTATAATTCCCGTCCGTTTCCCAAAACCTATATTTGAGCCTACACATCTGCAGGGTGTGTAACAACCCTTTAAAAGCGGACGTTAACCATAAAGGAAGTGAACCATGTCTCTGTATTACGTGAATTTGGATGACCGTACGCGGCAGTTGATGCTCGAGGAAGTGGAGTACGATATCGCCCACAACCAGCTGCACATCAGTCCTTTCCTGAGCGGACAAGGCGTGCAGGATTACGCCAACCTGCTGCGGGAGGCGATCCGTGCCGGGAACGACGAGTCCCTGGCCGAACAGCTCCGGGCTCATCGCCGGATCACCAGGACCCTGCCTCGCAAGAACCCCAAAGGTGGATTTTCCATCGCTTCTGCACCCGTCAATGCTGCAGAAGTGCTGGCCGAAAGCGAGTTCAACCGATTTTATATCCGGGCGCTGGCGCGGCGGGCGATCGAAGAAGGGATCACGGACCTGATCGTCTACCGTGCCAAGCCTGTACAAAATCCGCGGCCTGAGTCGGAGGCGCTGATCGAAGCCACGCTCCCGCCCGAAGACCTGCTCAATGACCTGCGTGCCCATCCCGACGAACCGCCTGCCCTGGGCGTCCCCTCAGGTCCGAACTCGGGATTGAGTGTTCGCCTGCCGTGACCTGCAAAACATAGCGTACCTTTTTCACCAGGGGCGACCCATCCGGTTGCCCCTGCAGCATTTAATCCATGGATGGGCATATAAAAGGAACCCGATGACTGACAAGATCATCACCAAAGACCAGGTATCCGCCGGCGGTGTAGCCTTTCGCCTGGATGGAGAAACAGTCCAGGCAGTGATCGTCTCGGTCAAGCCTTCCCTCCGCTGGCAGTTGCCGAAGGGGATCGTGGATCCGGGTGAGACGCCGGAGATCACCGCGGTCCGTGAAGTCCGTGAG
>DATAKV010000276.1:0-4809 GCA_036261375.1 Anaerolineales bacterium | reverse complement strand
AATGACCTCGTCTTCAGGCAGTCCCATATGCAGGGGCCCGAACGCCACATCCTCGAACACGGTCGGCGAGAAGAGCTGGTCGTCCGGGTTTTGGAAGACGACCCCAACCATGGCGCGGAGGACCGGTAAATTCTCGCGCGTGAGCTGCATGCCTCCCACTTCGATGATGCCCTGCCCGGCCAGGATGCCGTTCAGGTGCAGCATGAGCGTGGACTTGCCCGCGCCGTTCGGTCCCACCAGCGCAACCTTATCACCGGGACACAGGTTCATCGAGACGCCGCGCAGGGCCACATGCCCATCGGGATAGGAGAAGTGCAGGTTCTCCACCTTGACAACGCTGGTTTCAGAAGGGATCTGTGCCATTACAATCTCCCTGCGATCTGCATGGCCGCCAGCATCAGCAGGCACAATCCGCCGATCCACAGGTCACTGCGCTGATAATGATGGGGATGGATGGTCATCAGCTCGCCTTTATAGCCGCGCGCGAGCATCGCGTTGTAGATCCGGTCACTGCGCTCGTAGCTGCGTAAAAAAAGCTGGCCCGCCATGTGACCGGCAATGCGAGCCCGCCACCTCACGCTCCCACCGGACCGGTGGCCGGGTGCTGCTGCCGAACGTGCCTGTCTCGCTCGCAGCATGCGCATCACCTCGTCCACAAGCACGAACAGGTATCGGTACAGGAAGGAAATAATGGTCGTGAGGATGGCCGGGACGCGCAGGTGCGTCAGGGCATGAATGATCTTGGGGAATTCTGTCACGGCCACGAGCAGGATCGCCATCTGCACCGAAAGCCACGAGCGGATCACAATGCTGACGAAACGGAGCAGGCCGGCATCCGTGATGGTCAGATCCCAGAGCAGGAACCGGAACGTGGTCACAGGCTGGCCGGGTATCGAAAACAGGACCGTGATGGCCGCCAGGGTAAACGGCAGTGCAATGAACGATCGTTTGAATGTAAATCCGATCCCCAGCCCCGATATTGCACCGGCAGTGAGGATAAACAGCCACCCCAGTCCGAACGCGGCCCAGGCGCCATCCGGCAGCAGGGCGTTAGACAGGATAAAGGCGATCGTCACGATGACCTTGACGCGCGGGTCGAGGCTGTGGACGGGGCTGTGCCCATGATGGTAGCGGTCGAAGGCGTCGGAATGCATGGTGATTTACGATTTGCGGTTTTGGAGAGATCGGCCTGTCAGGTAGGTCAAAGCGAGGACAACGACTACACCCACGGCTCCTGCCAGGATGGTTGACAGCGGTGTTTCTCCCAGGAAAGGAAGGGTGTAATCGGGGATGAGCTCAAATGGCGAAGACTGCCCGGCATTGATGAAGCCCATATCTGCGGCAACGCGCTCGAGGCCATCCGGGTTGGCAGAAGCCAGCGGTGATAACAGGACGACCGCCAGCGAAACAAGAATGCCGGCTACTACCCAGCCGCGTCCGCTCTGGGCAGAAGAGGACGCTTCATCCAGCAGGTCCGGGCGGGTCTGGAAGATAAAGGTCAGGGCCGCGACCGTGATCAGCGCTTCCCCCAGGCCGATCAAAGCATGAACGCCCAGCATGGCAAACACCACGGCCTGCAGGTCGCTTGTCCCGCTCAGCCACAACTGAAGAGCCGTGGCCAGCGCGCCTGCCATCACCGAAAGCCAGGCCGCCACGCCCGCCACAGCCAGTTTTGTGGAGCGGGTCCGGCCGAACGTGCCGCGGTAGAGTCCATACCCGATCGCGGCGGTCAGCAATCCCATGTTCAGGATGTTGGCGCCCATCACCAGCAGGCCGCCGTCCTGGAAGAGCAGCGCCTGAACGGCAATGACCGCAGTCATCACAAGCATCCCCGCCCAGGGACCCAGCACGATCGCCGCCAGCGCGCCGCCCAGCAAATGGCCGGACGTGCCGCCCGCTACCGGGAAGTTGATCATCTGAGCGGCAAAAATGAAAGCCGCCATGATGCCCATCAAGGGGACCTGTCTTTCGCCCAGCGATTTGTTCGTACGGGAAACAGCCATGCTGAGCACAACAGCCGTGGCCGCCCAGCACAGGAGCGACACGATGAAGCTGAGAAATCCGTCGGGGATATGAAGTTGGGCAGGTGTGTACTGCATATTATACGTTCCTTTCTTCTACGATGAGCCACAGCTCGGGCAAACCCCCAGGAAGGTCAGGTGGCTGTTGATGCTGCGAAAGCCGCTGGCCTTCTCCAGAATCTGGTAAAAGTTTTCGAGCAGAGAGTGGTCGACTTCGATCTCATTCCCGCAAGCCCGGCAGATGATGTGGTGATGATCCCTCCCTGCAATCTGATAGGTAAAGTGGCCATTGCCGGAATGGGACGGCTGGACCAGGCCATTCTCGACCAGGAACTCCAGCGTCCTGTAAACGGTCGGTTCCGTGATGCCAGTCAGCTCGCGGCGCGCCCGCCGGTAGACCTCCCCTGGTGAGAGGTGCGTCCCCGCATGATGAAGCACATGCAGGATCGCCATCCGCTGGGGTGTCATTCGGAAGCCGCGTGAGCGGAGCTGAGTTGCATATTCTGAGCCGCAGGACATTGGAAATCCTTATTGCAAGTTTTTGCAATAACTACTTATACAGTACGCTTCGGGGAGAGAATCCTTACCTTAAATTAAAGCCCTGCGAAGGTTGGTTCAAATATCCCATCGATATCAATGAGAAAACGTTCGCAAGGCTGATCTTATTCGAGGAACAGGTAGATCAATAGGCGGGTGTACGTTCTGCCTGATCACGAACCGGTTTTACGGCTCCCAGAAGAACTGCATCAGAGCGTACAGGTAGGGCCTGCCATCCACGTATTCGATGCCGGCTACCCAGGTCTGCCAGTCGAGGCTGCCGTTGGCTTCGGTGCCGGCGAAATAAATGGAATAGTATCCCTTCTCGTAAGGGAAATTCACCGGGTACGTCGCGCCGCCATATTTCAGCTCATTACAGTGCAGGGTATAGGGCTGGTTGAACATCTTCACCAGGGCTGGCACGACCACTTCGTGGAAGGATCCCGTTTTTGGCGCACCGCTGCCAGGCTCTACTCCCCAATCCACTTCATAGGTCGTTTCGAACAGGAATTGGGCCTGGTCCGGGCGGTAGTTGACCACCGTCCCACTGTGGAAGTAGGCCACATCCAGCCCGCTGGACGGGCTGACGAGCGAAGCCAGGAGCGGTCCATCCGAGTTGAGTACCGCAGTCTTGAGCGAATCGATCAGGGTTGTGGCCTGCGGGTCGGCGCAGAGATTGGTGGAACCAGAGGACTGGGTGGCGGGCAGTGTGACAACGGGCGTGGAACCGGCTGTGGCCGGCAGAGGCGTCAGGGAAATGGGTGTCTGTGTGGAAAGTGCGGAGGTCTCAACCGGAAAGAAGGTCGGGCTTGGCAGGCCAAAGGCGGTTGGCGTCACAGCAGGGTTTGCCGGCGAAGCGCAGGCAGCCAGCACCGTACCTGCAAGTATTAACATCGCAGTCATCTTCGAATTCATGAGTCTCTCCTCATTGTCATTATAAACGCTCTGACAGAATCAAAAACGCCGGCCAGGCCGGCGGCAGAAATCATCAAGGATTTCAGTCACTCGGCCGCGAAGGCCACAACAACAATGTGCTGGTTCAACAAGGCAGGGGTCTTCATCTCCCGGCCGGGGACGATCTGACCCAGGGTGTAGCCGCCGGCAATCGGAAGTTCGGTGCCGAGAATATCCTGCACAGCCGAGATCTCCGACCCGGGATGGGACTTGAGCAGCATCTCCCAGGCAATATCGACCAGGACCAGGGCAAAGACAGGCTTCCGTCCATCCAATTGCTGGAGCGCCTGCTGGGCGGCCTGCTGGGCAGCCGTCTCACACGAGACACGGCTCCCCACCAGCAGATAGGCGTCCGCGCCGTCCCGGACCGGCGCGTTCATACGGAAGCTCCCATCCGCTTCGACGCGGATCGGAGCCCGCACGAGGAGTTGGTCCCCATGCTCCACACCCAGCGGGTACAGGCGTGCCAGGTGGCTCAACGGTGGGAACGCCCAGTCCCGGGCGGGATAGCCAAAGAGCTGGGCATAGGTTTCCGAAGCGGGGCGGCCATCCAATGTGCGCAGCCAGAAGCCGCGCGAGCGCGTCACCCGGAACTGGCTGCCAACCGGGTTCCAGCCATGGGCAGACCCCACGCCCACGCGCAAACCGCCGCGCAGGAAGGCGGCCGTCAGGGCACCGCTCCCCGTCTGCGGACCCGCGATCTGGTAGGAGTGACCGGTATGCAGATCTCCGGAGGAGAGTCCACCTGCCAGTGGGAACGAGCTTTCACCGATCGCGCTGCAGAGCTGGTCGGCATCCCCGTTGAATCCATCGGCAAAGAAGAGCAGGGCACGCGTGTCTCCGCCCTCGGCAGCCTGCCTGGCCAGCTGCGCGCCGGTCTCTCGGCCGCTCTGGGCGTAGCCGGGCATCCAGCGGGTTTCGGCGAGGATATCCCCGCCCAGCAGAGCCACAATGACCGAATTGGGATGCAGCCCGCTCGATGTCAAACCGGCGGAGCTGCTGAACCCGATCATGGGCGTATCGCCCAGCAGGCTGGATACGCCGCTGACCACTTCGCGCGCCTGATACTGGTGCGAGGCGATTACCAGGCCGAAGGCCGGCGAGCCGGTCCCCAGCCGGTTGAGGGCATGATGCGTGGCCTGAAGACCGGCTTCGCGCCCGTTCAATTCCTGTGCCTGGCCAATGGAAACTGTAAGTGTCATCGTTATTCTTCCGAAACCGGAATGGTAAAGTGGAAGGTGGTCCCTTTGCGGAATTCACTGTTGAACCAGATGCGCCCACCCTGCATCTCCACCAG
>DATAKV010000268.1:0-1946 GCA_036261375.1 Anaerolineales bacterium | reverse complement strand
CTGCCCAGACGTGCCGGGTTTTCTCCCTATCATTTTCACCGGATCTTCCAGCAGGTGATTAGCGAGCCCGCCAAGGAATATATCCTACGCTCGGCGAAGGTCTGCCGTCTCGTACCGGCGAAACCTTTGTATTCCACAGCTTCAATCGCGAGGGTATCAAATGAGATCTACGTCAACGGTGTGCTAAGTCCCCTGGCCGTCTCTGCCGGGGTGGACCAGGACTTTGTCTACGCCTCCCCCGACTGCGTAAACACCTTCGTCGTCAAAGCCGTGGATCGGAGCGGCAACACATCGGCCCCCAGCAACGAGCTGACGCTGTTCCCCTGGGGGTTGTGCCCGTGAGTGAGTAGCTGAGGTTGGAAGGAAGAAACCGGTGGCGCATATTGGACCCCCATCCCGGCCTTCCCCCATTTGACGATCACAAATGGGGGAAGGAGAATATAATTCTAGGATGATTACTTTATGTGTGACCCAACGTAGCATTTCCCCTCCCCCAATTGTGCTCTCCAATTGGGGGAGGCTTGGGAGGGGGTCCCATGCATAAACGCACCACCCTCAAAACCTTTGCCCGTGCCAAGGAACTCCATCGCAACATGTCGCCTGCAGAGGCAGAACTCTGGAAACACCTACGCGCCCATCGCATGGGCGATGTGCATTTTCGGAACCAGCACGCAATTGGCAATTACATCGTTGACTTTTCCCCTGAAGGGGACGATGTGCGCCCCTCGCAGGAAATTGATCATCGAGCTGGATGGCACTCCCTCCGGTCGCAGCATCTGGAACAGCGTGAATACGATGAAGAACGGACAAAGTATCTCGAAGCGCGCGGCTATCGAGTCCTGCGGTTTTGGAACAATGATGTGATGAAGAATATGGATCATATCCTGCAAGTCATCTGGAATGCCTTGAAGGATGGGGAGAAAAAGGAATAGTGTTCTTTGTCGAGGTGGCGTACCGGTTAATGAGATTGGTGAATTTCTATTTGCCCACGAACGATGCCCGATAACGGTTATCTTCATCCAATGCCTGCTCCTCGCGGCGGATGCGGTCGCGCAGCAGCAGGAGGTTGACTGTGCCGAAGGCGGCCGAGGTCAGCCAGGCGGAATGGACGAGCGGGGCGGCCAGGATCTCCAGCTCCACGCCCAGGTAGTTCGGGTGGCGGATATGCCGGTAGATGCCGTGCCGCACCGGAGGAGCGCCGGGCACCGTCATGACCCGGGTCGACCAGCGCCACCCCAGCGTGCGGATGGCAATCAGGCGCAGGGCCTGCCCAACGGCAAACAGGCTAAGGGCCAGCGCCGCCAGCCGGGGACGGAACTCACGCCTGCCGACGAAGACTTCCAGCAGCATGGAAGCGAACCAGGAGGTGTGCAGGCTAACGATCCAGGGGTAGGTCTCGGGTGTGTGCTCGCGCCCGCCGCTCTGGAGGATAAGCCGCTCATTTCGTCTGCTCAGGCGCAGCTCGAACAGGCGCTGCACGGCCAGGGCGGCGACGAAACAGGCAAACCACAGGCGGGTCACCACTGCAGCAGCACCAGCTCGGCGCTGAAGGCGGGTCCCATGGCCATCAGCATTCCAACATCACCCGGTTCAGGCTGTTCGCGCTCCATGAATGTATCCAGCACCTGCAGGACGGAGGCCGACGAGATGTTCCCGGCTTCCGCCAGGCTTTCCCAGCTCAGGGCCAGGGCGTGGGCGGGCAGGCCGAGCCCCTCTTCGAGCGCCCGGATCACTTTGGGTCCGCCCGGGTGGACCAGCCAGTGGTCGATATCCGGGATGGCCAGGCCGTGCCTGCCGAGGAAGTCTTCCATGCCCGGCCGTACCTGCGACTGCGCCAGCGCGGCAATGTCGGCGCTGAGCAGCACTTTGAAGCCGCTGTTCGTCATGTCCCAGCCCATGATGTGCTCGGTCCCGGGGAAGAACTGCGACTGCGAATCGATCACCCG
>DATAKV010000261.1:0-2226 GCA_036261375.1 Anaerolineales bacterium | reverse complement strand
TCTCCACACGCACCGAGGCATCCAGCATCGAGACCGGCTCGTCGGCCACGATCAGCTTGGGCTCGCGCAGCATGGCGCGGGCGATAACGATCCGCTGCTGCTGTCCACCGCTGAGCATATGCGGGAACTTTTCCAAAAAGTCATCGACCGGGTGGAGTTTCACTTCCCCCATTACCTTATGGATGCGGGCCAGGCGCTCCTCCCTGCTGCGCATGCCGCTGATGATGAGCGGCTCCTCCAGGATCTTCTGCACGCTCATGAAAGGCGGCAGCGCACCGTAGGGATCCTGCTGGACGTAGCCCACCTTGAACCGGTAGTCGCGCAAGCCGTTCGCACCCAGTTCGGATAACTTATCGCCGTCGAAGATGACTTCTCCACTGGTGGGGGTGTTCAGACCAAGGATGGTCTTCATGAGGCTGGACTTCCCGCATCCCGATTCGCCGACGACGGCCACCGTTTCCCCCTCCACCATCTCAAAGCTGACGCCGTCCACCGCTTTGACGTAGCCCGCGTGGCCAAAGCCGAACTTGCGCAGCTCGTACCAGACATGCAGGTTATCGATGGTCAGCAGCGTTTCGGGCTCGGTCGTTCCGTTCCTACGTTTTTCGGAGTTGACAGTCATCATTCGGGCCTCTTTGAATTCATCCAGCATGGGAGGAGTCTCCTTCTGCATGTTAGTTTCCTCTTTGTGTGATCTCAATTTGATGTCCATCCGGGTCTCGTAAATAAGCCGAGCGGCCCCAGTCATAATCCTGCGGAGGGATTTCCACCGACATGCCCTGCTGCACCATCCGCTCACAGGCTGCATCCACACTGTCCACCAGGAAGGCATGGTGATCCTCGGGCGGCAATTCTCCATGCTGCGCAAAGTATCTGTAGTGAATAAAGATCTTGGTATCGTTCAAAAAGAAAATGGTCATCTTATCTGAAGAGGCAACGGGTTTCACGCCCAGCAGGCGCCGGTAAAACTCGGACATCTGCGGGACCTGGTCGGTAAAGAAGGCGATCTCGGCAAGTTTCATCGATCCCGATCCGTTACTTTCTGGTTTCTGTCGCCGAGCCGAACCCGGTCTGGAGACCTTTCAGGCATTCCATCATGCCCAGGTGGCGGCAATCATGGGTCAGGAACACGAGCAGGTTGCGGCGGATCATTTCGATCTGCTTCCTAAACTCTTCATCCACGTTATCAAGATCTGGAAATTTCGCATCCAGCCCTTCGATAAAGGATTCGATCGTCTCGTAGGAGCTGCGCAAGTACATTAATAGCTCATCCTTGTTCGGGATGGGCAATCTTGCAGCGGTCTCATCGCTCAAGCCCGTACCCACCGTTTCATGCAGGCCTTCGGGAAAGCCCCATTTGCGGGCCAGTGATTCCTTCTGCCAGATCTCCAGGCCATCGCCAAACTCGGGAACCAGCTGCGGGACGTGCTGCAGGATGGCCGCCTTGAGATAATCCGATTCGCGCGCCAGGTGCCAGAGATGGAAACCAATCGATGTACTGTAGCCCTCCGGCTTCCAGCGGAGCTGGTCATGGTCCAGGCTCTCGGCAAGAGCGAGAACGACCTTGTGGGTCTCCCGGAACGAAGCGAGCACATCGTACATTGCGGGTGCGGCGACGATCTCCCTCATGATGATTTCCCTCTACTCATACAGCCAGCACTTGACCTTGCGGCCGTTGCTGCCGAACATGGGCGGTTCCTGATCGCACTTGTCGAAGCGGAACGGGCAGCGCGCCTTGAACCGGCAGCCGGTCGGAAGGTTGACCAGGCTGGGCGGCTGGCCGGTGATGAACATGGGGTCTGAGTCACTGCGCAGGCGCGGCACACTGGCCATCAGCATCTGGGCGTAGGGATGGAGTGGGGCAGGGAAGAAGTCCCTGGCATGGCCCACTTCGACGATCTGGCCGGCGTACATGATCGCCACTTCGTCTGCCAGCTCGCTCGAGGTGGCAATGTCATGCGTGATCAGGATGAAGCTCGTGCCGAGCTCCTGCTTGATGCGCTTGAGGACGTTCATAATGTTAGCCTGGGTCAGCAGGTCCAGGGCGGAGGTTGGCTCGTCGAGCACGATCAGGCTCGGGCTGGTGACGAGCGCCATCGCCAGGGCAACCCGCTGGCGCATCCCTCCGCTCAGCTCGAATGGATAGCGGCCCAGGAAGTCCTCGGGTACGCCCACGTGCTGGAACATGCGCCTGGCCAGCTTGATAGCTTCCTCCTTTTTAATCCC
>DATAKV010000256.1:0-4707 GCA_036261375.1 Anaerolineales bacterium | reverse complement strand
CCGCCACCCGGATCATTGTGTATCCCTCAACTGCGTCCGTGAACGCAGGGCGCGCTTCCCGGCCTGGTACATCCGGTCCCCGAAATACGCCCGCACCAGTGCGCCGAGCTTCTCACGCGTATTCTCG
This sequence comes from Anaerolineales bacterium, assembly GCA_036261375.1. GTDB lineage: Bacteria > Chloroflexota > Anaerolineae > Anaerolineales > Villigracilaceae > Defluviilinea. Next base: position 4,580 of record DATAKV010000256.1, on the reverse strand, counting down.
AACGGATATACAACGAAGGCCAGCGTCGCATACCAGATATGCCGCCAGCGCGGGAAGGCGTACTGGATCGCATACATCGCCCGGCGGTAGGTAAAGTTGCTCCACGAACGAGCCCACAGCCACGGACGGCGCCAGGCCGGCTTGCTTTTGCGGATACCCGTCCGCGAGACGTGCCAGTAACTCAACAGCCTCTCCCAGCGGCGAATGTGCGACAGGTTTTCGCGATGCCAGCGGTAGATCGTGACCGGCTCGGGCACCACACCCGCGGAGAACTTTTCCACCAGGCGCATCCACAGCTCCCAGTCCTGGCCCCAGCGGATGTCCTCACGAAACAGTCCTGTTTCTTCCAGGGCTGAGCGGCGCACCATCACCATCGACGGGTTGCCGAGCACGTTATGCACCAGGATCTCGCGCCGCAGCGTTCGCATATTGTGTGGGACCTTCCCGGTGACCCGCACCCTGTCCTTGGCCATATTCCACCAGTGGGCAAAGCCGCTCACCAGCCCTGCGTTTGGATGCTCGTTCATATAATCGAGCTGCAGGCGGGTCTTGTTCTCCAGCCAGACGTCATCGGCATCCAGGAAGGCAATGTACTCGCCGCTGGTCTCGCGGATGCCCTTGTTGCGCGCTGCGCCCGCTCCCATGTTGTGCTGCTGAATGAACTTGATGCCCTGGTCGGCATATTCCGCCACGATGCGGCGCGTATGGTCCGTGGAGCCATCGTCCACCACCACGATCTCGTCCACGGCCCGGGACTGCCTGAGGATGCTCTCGATCGCCTCGGCAATGAAGGCCTCACTGTTATAGGCCGTGATCACCGCACTGACTCGCGACTCAATCATGTGACACCCCCTCCAGGATTGTTTTTGCAGATGGCTTCTTGCGCTGCAGAACCGCACGGACTGTGCTCACGCCCTGCATCAGGGCCTCGCGGTTGAGGAGCCAGAGCATACCGGCATAGGTCAGGCCGCCGAACACGACCATCACGATCAGCTGGATCACTCCTTCTACAGACAGCGACTGCTGAATGAGGAAAAGTGCCACCGCCATCATTAGTGTGGACACGAACGCAGGCGCAATGGACCGGACCAGCTCACCCAGGGAATAGCTCATCACCCGGTTGGCTACCAGCAGGTCCAGGCTGACCGAAAAAAGGCCGATGGCGATCTGGCCCGCCGCCACACCGACAATGCCCCAGCGGGTGGAGTACCAGAGGATCAGCACTGCGATCGGCATCTTGATAAAGGCTAGTTTGTTGAGAATGTCCGGCCGGCTGATGGCTTTATACAGCACACCTGGCACATACCCCAGCGCGGTGATGCCCAGGGCAATCGAGATCAGCGCGGTTGGAACGATGGCACTGCCCCACTTTTCGGATAAAAACAATGGAATAAAGACCGGGGCCGTAAACGCCAGCCCCACACCCACCGGGAAGACGAACATCGAGAGAAAGCGCAGATAGCCGAAATAGAACTTCTTCATTCGGCCTTTGTCCGACTGGGTGATGGCCAGCGCCGGCAGTGAGACATTCCCCACCACGTAGTTCAAGCTGCGGATGAGCAGCTCCGGGATGCGGTAGGACATCGTGTAAAAACCAAGTGAAGCCGCGCCGAGGATACGCCCGACCAGCAGGTAATCGACGTTGTTGCGGAAGGCGCCGGCCGTTTCCAGCAGAATGATGTGAAAGCCGTACGTCACGATCGAGCGCGACGCTTCCGTGTCGAAGCGCCATGTAGGTCGCCAGCCCGCCAGGATCCAGGAAAGGATCGTGCCGGTCAGCACGCCGGCGATCTGGCCCCAGACCAGGCTCCACACGCCGTAGCCCAGGATCGCCAGCCCGATCGAGACCGCGCCCTTCATGAAGTTGCGGCTCACATCCGAGATCAACACGGTCTGGAATTTCATTTCGCGCCGCAGCATGGTCTCGGGCACAATACCCAGACCGGTCAGCGGCAGGCTCAGTGCCAGCACGCGGAACAGCGGAACGATCTCCGGCGCCTTGAAAAAGACGGAAACGGGCCCGGCAATAACCCAGGCAATGGCAAAGCACAGCAGGCCAAAGATGATGTTGGCCATCAGCGCTGCGTTGGCCGCCTCCTGGACCTTCTCGCGGCGGGCGATCAGTGCCGTGGAGATGCCGGCCGAGTTCAGGATATCCACATACTGGATCACGACCAGACAGTACCCGATCAAACCAAACTCTTCCGGCAGGAGCAGGCGCGCCAGAATGACCGTCGAGAGGAACGTCAGGCCTTTGCCGCCGATGAACGACAGATAGGCCCAGAAGACGCCTTTGACCGTCTTTTGAGTCAGGTTGGAAGCGGGGTCGTGTTCAGGTACGGTCATACGCCAGGGCGAAGCGCGAAGGCTCTTTCCTCTTCTGATTCAGTCTCTTCGAACATATTGGACATTGCGAAGGCAATCCCCAGCAGCAGGTAAAAATAACGAGGGTAGGAGGCATGGACGAACAAGGCGCCCAGCATGTAACCGGCAAAGGCGATCGCAAAGCCGGTGGCCATATTGGCATAGTCATCCAGGCCTGCCTGCATAAAACGTCTGCGGGCCGTCAGGATCGAGCGGAAGGCAAGACCGACCATCACCAGGAATACAGCCAGGCCGACGATACCCGTCTCGGAAGCCACTTCCAGGTACAGATTATGCGGCGACCGGTTTCGTGCCGATGGAGCCAGGCCCAGACTTTTCGAGTACTCCTGATACCTGTAGGAGAAGTTGGCCAGCCCCACACCCAGCAGAGGACGGTCGCGGATCATCACCCAGGCGGTCAGGTTCTCACTGGCCCGGCCCTGGATGGCGCGGTCATCCCGAACGTTGATCTGCCCATCCGCAGATGGAATAATATCGCCCAGCGTCAGCAGCCGTTGGTAATAGGTTGGCGGTGCGAAGAGCATCATGGCTATTCCCAGCACCAGGACCACCAAAAGCTGCGAGGGTTTGATCTTGAAGGCCAGGAAGAACAGGATGAATGCAAACACCAGGGCTACGGTAGCGCCGCGTGAGAAAGTGAACACCACGGTCAAGGTACTGACGGCGGCCGCGTAGCCCGCCAGGAGCTTCCAGAACAGGCTTCGATCGTGCAGCAGTCGTTCTGCACCCAGCAGAGCAAGAACTACCATCACCTGAGCAAAGAAGTTGGGGTCACCCAACGGTCCTGACAGGCGATAGTTATCGTTGTCTTCGATGATGTTCATATACTCGGCCGCGGCAAAGCCGCCGTAATCACTCGTAAAGTTCCCGGTCACATATTGGTGGACACTGATCGATCCAATAAATGCGCCGATCAACAAAAGGGTATAGATCACATGCCTGAACTGGACCGGCTTCTTGAGCAGAGCAACCACTACCAGCGCGATGAGCGCATCCTTGACAAAGTTGCTCAGGGAGTTCATAACTGCATCTACATCCGGGGCGTAAAGCAGGGACGTGAACCCGACCAGGCCATAGGCGACCACCAGGACGGCCGGCAGGAACAGGCCACGCGGCCGTTCGTGAGCCACCACCCAGCGGATGGCGATGGCCAGCAGCAGCATGACAATGAACGATTTTGCCACCGATGGCGCGTTGTAGGTATGGACGGCAATATCCGAAAAGCGGGTATAGGTGATAAAGACCAGCAGCAGCAGCCCGAATTCCACAGAGATGATGGCAGCTGCGAACCCTACCAGGCTGACCAAACCGATCAGGATGTAAAAGGGATTGTCGACAAAGTTGATCAACAGCCCGATTCCCACACCAATCAGAGCAACCAGGATGCCAATCACGAGCGTTGTCGCCCTGGAGGAAGGCTGGGTATCTTTCAATAACATGGAGTCACTCTCCTACCGATCCTGGATGAACTTTTTCGGTTTCATTTTGAGTATGCGCAAATAGTATCCGGTCCTCCACACGAGGTATTCGAAGAGGACCTTCCATCCCGGATGAAAGAATCGGCCCGAGGTCAGTACGACCAGCTCCTTCGCCCCGGAATAGGCGATCCGGCCTTTGATGGATTTGACCACGGGACCGACGTGCAGGTCGTACGGGATGCGTCCCTGAGAGAACAGCTCGAGCATCAAATCCTTGCGGATGGCATAATTGCTGCCACGGCTGGTTGGGGTACCAATAATATTCCGCCGGATCCAGCGGCTGACATGATGCACAAGCATGCGCGCCCTGACAGAAATACCCGGCGGCAGGTCGGTATAATCGACGTGTGTATAGGCCAGGTCGCAGCCCTCATGGAGACGGCGGATATACCATTCGATCAGCGCGCTGGGATTTGGGATGCAGCAGTCCGCATCGAAGTGCAAAACTGCCTGCGACCGGGCCATTCGCACGCCCGGAATGCGTGCGGCCATGGCCACCCCGCCTTCGTGGACCACCCGCGGAATCCCGACAACCGTCATGCCCATCTGCTGGTACTCGAGGATCTCTGCAGGCGGTTCCTCCACCGGGTAGTTATTGATTACCAGGATGATCTCGATCCGCCGGTTCCCGACATAGCCCGCCAAGTCACTTAGCACGCGTTGAAGCGGCGTCAGGTCCTTCTGGGCATTGACCGGGATGACCACGCTCGCATGAGG
>DATAKV010000243.1:0-1510 GCA_036261375.1 Anaerolineales bacterium | reverse complement strand
ATCCATGCGCATGCGTTTTCGTTCGAGGTGATATTTCACATTGAAATTTTATTATGGACCTGTAGGGTCGGGCAGCTGCCACACCCTACAGGTTGTCTACAAAATCACGATCTTTCCCGCCGTTCCGTCCAGCCGGATCCATTGGCCTGTTTGCAGCCGGGTCGTAGCCTGGTGCACGCCCACTACCGCCGGAATTCCGTATTCGCGCGCTACCACCGAGCCGTGGGTCATCATGCCACCTACCTCGGTCACCAGCCCACCGGCGGCCAGAAAGAGCGGAGTCCAGGCAGGGTCGGTGCCGGGACAGACCAGGATCTCGCCCGGGGCGAGCTGGCTTTCGTGCGGATCGAAGACGACATGGACCATGCCCTCCACCACGCCCGGCGAGACAGGACTGCCGGTGATGAGGTCGCTGTCGTCGATCTCGGATCCAAGGCCTTCGTAAAAGGCGCGCCCATCGCTGACGAGCAGACGCGGGATCTGTTTGCGGCGGGATTCGCGCTCGTAGACGGCGCGGCGACCGGCGATCAGCGTTTTCCAATCGCCATACTGGCGATGTGCCAGTGCATCCATCTCACGGATGTGCAGAAAGGCAAGGTCCTCCCGATGTTCGATGATGCCCGCCTTTGAAAACTCTTCCCCAAGTTTTAACAACTCTGCCCGCACCACCCCCATCACCCGGATGGCATAAAACTTGGGTGCCTCGCGCGCGCCCGTCAGAGCCCGGACTCGGCGCGCCGCAGCCCGCACTAGTTTCTCGCGCAGCCAGCCGCCGGGAAGTGCGCGTGCATCATTGGCCAGTTTTTCAATAGCGACCCTGGCGCGCTGTTCTCCGCGGGCGAACAGGAGATCCGGTGCCTGGTCTTCGCCGATTTTGAGATAGCTCTGCAGGGTCTGCATGACGGGCTCCGGCCGCTCCCGCCAGCGCGGCTGGCCCAGGTCAATCTCGCCGATACCGCGCATGCCATAGCGGTCCATGAAGCCCACAATGGACTGCTGGGCGGTGGCCGGCAGGATACCGTTCAGGTAATCGGCAGCCAGCTCGGACGGTGAAGCGGAGGTGAAGCGTTCCAGGGAAACAGGGTCGCTGCGGATGGCTTTGGCGGTCTCCCAGAGAGCCAGGTCCATCTCGGTGGTGACATTGCGCGGCAGGCCGCGGGTCACTTCCAGGACCAGCGGCGAGATGCCATGTTCTCCGCCATCCTTTTGCCCGGCGAGGGACGTCAGGAAATTCAGGGCCGCCATGCCGGGTGCAAAAATGGGCAGGAACCTGGGCATGATCAACTCAAAGGCGCGGATGGTGCTTTGGTCTCGCAGGAGCACGACACAGTCTGCCAGGCGGTCGTACATGTCGCCCTCCTGCGAGACCTTTGCCAGGCCGCTGTTGCGAGCGAGATGGTCTTCGAACTCGTCACGCGCCCGTTCGGGCCAGAGCATCGTATACACAAAACGCGGCAGTAACGGCAGAAAGAATCCGAGAACGCGGCGCAGGCTGTCGAACTTGACCCCT
>DATAKV010000237.1:0-4137 GCA_036261375.1 Anaerolineales bacterium | reverse complement strand
GTCCATGGCGTGGTGACCTTCTATTCTTTCTTCAAGACCCAGCCGCGCGGCAAACACACCATCAAGTTCTGCCTGGGAACCGCCTGCTATGTGGCCGGTGTCCCACAGCTGGTCGAAAAAGCCAAGCAAATGCTGAACATCGACCTGGGCCAGACTACACCTGACGGCCAGATCACTCTCGAGGAATGCCGCTGTGTGGGTGCCTGCAGCCAGGCACCGGTGATCGTTGTCAACGAGGAAGTTCAGGGAAAGCTGCGGCCAAACAAGTTTCCGCAGATCCTGAAGAAAGTTCAGGGCTAGTCATGAGAGAAATCGCCCTGCACCTTCTGGATATCGCCGAGAACAGCGTTGCAGCAGGGGGTAAGAACATCAGTGTGCATGTGCTGGAAGATCTGGTCCAGGACCGCCTGATGGTGAGCGTCATCGACGATGGGCGCGGCATGGATGCTGCGACGGTGGAACAGGTCCAGGATCCGTTCTACACGACGCGTACCACGCGCTCGGTCGGCCTTGGAATCCCGCTCCTGAAGCTGGCCGCGGACCAGGCAGATGGCAGTTTCAGCCTGGAGTCGGAGCCAGGCAAAGGCGCCTGGGTGGAAGCCGAATTCCGCCACAGTCACATCGACCGGATGCCGCTTGGGGATCTGTCGGCGACCTACCTGACCCTGCTGATCTCGCATCCCCAGATCGATTGGACATTCCTGTATCGAGTAACCGACAGAAACAAAGACGGCCGTGAGTTCCTGTTCGAGAGCGCGGATCTGAAACGCGAACTGGGAGACATATCCCTGACAGAGCCCGAAGTACTGGCCTTTCTGCGCAGCTTATTCGAAGAAGGCATCGAAGAAGTTGCGCTGCACCCTGTACCTGAACACTAAAGGAGAAACAAATGCCCGCCATTAAATCTCTTGATGAGCTAAAGCGCATTCGTGAAGAAGCGCTGCAAAAGAAACAGCTGAAAGCCACGCCCGGCAACATCCAGGTGATCGTTGCGATGGGCACCTGCGGGATCGCCGCCGGGGCACGCGACACGATGAAGAGTGTCCTGAACTATATCGAGACCGAAAAGGTCAGCGGCGTGACCGTGACCCAGACCGGCTGTATCGGCCTGTGCGAACAGGAGCCTATCGTGCAGGTGGCGCTCGGCGACCAGCCCAAGGTCATGTATGGCAAGGTTAATGCCCAGGTAGTTGAGAAAATTATGAAGCAGCACGTCCAGAACGGGCAGCCGGTAAAGGAAAATATCATTCAGATCTAGCATTTCAATATGTCATCCTGAGCGGAGCGAAGGATCTCCCTGAAAATTCGAGACCCTTCGGTTGCAGCGAACGCTCCCTTAGCGTGACATTGTTTTGGAGTTTGCATGGCGTTTTATCGTTCACATGTCCTGGTCTGTGCTGACCCTGAATGCCTGTCGAAAGGCGCGCACGAGGTCGTGGACGCATTACAGGACGAATTCATAGCACAAGGCCTGCTCGACGAGATTCAGGTTCTGGAGACCTCGCGCATCGGGGGCTGCGCCAACGGGCCGGAGATGATGGTCTACCCGGAAGGCATTCATTATGTTGGAATGACCCCGGATGATATCCCCTACCTGGTCGAAGAACATTTCCTGAAAGGCCGCGTTGTCGACAGGTTCCGCGAGGTCGTCAAACCGATCATGGATGAGGAATTGGGTCCTCTGCGCCCGAAAGAAGTGCGCGTGGTCCTGCGCAATTGCGGCCAGATCGACCCAAACAACATCGAAGACTACCTGGCGACGGACGGCTACCAGGCGCTCGGCAAAGTCCTGTTCGAGATGACTCCAGAGCAGGTCATCGACGAAGTCATGGCCTCCGGCTTGCGCGGGCGCGGCGGCGCGGGATTCCCGGCGGCAAAGAAGTGGAAGATCACCCGCGACGTGCAGGACAGCCCAAAGTATATGATCTGCAACGCCGACGAAGGCGACCCGGGCGCGTTCATGAACCGCCGTGTGCTGGAAGGCGATCCACACTCCGTGATCGAGGGGATGATCATCGGTGCGTACGCAGTCGGCGCCAGTTATGGATACATCTACTGCCGGGCTGAATACCCGATCGCAGTGGAGACTCTCAATATCGCCATCAAACAGGCGCGCGAATTTGGCTTCCTGGGAGAAAACATCCTGGGAACCGACTTTTCCTTCGACCTGGAAGTGCGGGTCGGCGCCGGCGCGTTCGTCTGCGGCGAAGAAACTGCCTTGATCGCCTCCATCATGGGCATGCGTGGCGAGCCGCATCCACGGCCGCCCTTCCCCTCGGTCAAGGGTGTGTGGGACAAGCCCAGCAACAACAACAACGTCGAAACGTACTCGAATGTGCCGCAGATCATCCTGAATGGCGCGGCCTGGTATGCGGGCATGGGCACCGAGAAATCCAAGGGCACGAAGACCTTCGCGGTCGGCGGGAATGTGGTCAAGCCTGGTTTGATCGAAGTGCCAATGGGCATCACCCTGCGCGAGATCATCTTCGATGTAGCCGGCGGGATCAAGGACAACCGTAAGTTCAAGGCTGTACAGACCGGTGGTCCGATGGGCGGCTGTCTCACGGAGGAACACCTGGACCTGCAGCTGGATTACGAAGCCTTATCCAAAGCCGGGTCCATGATGGGCTCAGGCGGCCTTGTCGTCATGGACGAGACGTCCTGCATGGTCGATATCGCCCGCTTCTTCATGGACTTCACCCAGGCGGAATCCTGCGGCAAGTGCACTCCCTGCCGTGTGGGCACTCGCCGCATCCTCGAGCTGCTGCAGAAGATCTGCGATGGCAAAGGCCAGGAAGGCGACATCGAACGGCTGGAAGATCTGTGTTACGAAGTCTCCCGCAACAGCCTGTGCGGGCTGGGCCAGGGGGCCCCGGTCCCGGTGATCAGCACGCTGAAAAATTTCCGGCACGAATACGAAGCGCATATTTACGAAAAGCGCTGTCCGGCCAAGGTCTGCCGGCCGCTGATCCGCATGGAGATCCAGCCGAGCTGCACGGGTTGTATGGTTTGTGCCCGCAACTGCCCGGTGGAGGCTATCCACGGCGAGCGACGCCAGGTCCATCACATCGACGATGAGACGTGCATCCGCTGCGGCATCTGCGTGCAGGTTTGTAACTTCAATGCCATTGCTGTTGAATCTTGATAGAAAATGACGACTCACGGAGGTCTGATGATTGCCCCAACGATTGAACGTGATGTCCCGGCCATTGTGCAGGAAGCGATCGAAAAGCACGGCGCCAGACGGGACGCGTTGATACCCATCCTGAGCGAGATCAACCATGTTCTTGGATACATCCCTGCGGCAGCCTTTCAGGAAGTGCGCAGGCAGCTCCAGTCACCGGAAGAGCAGGTGTTCGTCTCGGAAAGCCAGCTCTACGGGCTGGCCAGCTTCTATGACATGCTCTCCACCAAGCCACGAGGCAGGCATGTGATCAAGTTCTGCGAGAATGCCCCCTGCCATGTGGTCGGTGGGAAAGCCGTCTGGGATACCCTGCGCGAATCCCTTCAGTTGAAGAACGGTGAGACCACGCCCGACAAAAAGTGGACACTGGTCACCACCTCCTGCCTGGGACTGTGCAGCGTGGGTCCGGTTGTGTTGTTCGATGACGATCTGTACGGGAACGTCTCTCCCGACCAGGTCAATACTATTTTGGAACGCTACGAGTAGGAGCCAGACATGCAAACCAAACGTGCCATGATCCTGGTGTCCAACGATCCGGAAAGCATCCGTCTGGGCGCGAACGATCTGATCCAGCATTTGAATGAAGCGCTCATTGCTTATGACCTGCAGGATGAAGTGGAAGTCTCGACCCTCTCCGGGGTTGGGAAATCCAACATTCTGCCGCTTGTGGTGGTCTATCCGGAAGCAACCATCTATGGACCGGTCAAGCCGCAGGACGCGCGCTTCCTGGTCGAGGAGCATCTCTACAAGGGACGCATCGCCACCGACCTGGTCGCCCCGCCCAAACAGCTAAGCGGCAACATCGGCTGGCTGCGCGCCCACCGGGGCTACAACCCTGCCGAACAGCGGATCGTGCTCGAGCGGGCAGGCCGCATCGACCCGGAAAACATCGAGGAATTTATTGCCGAAAACGGCTACCAGGCCCTCGGCAAGGCCCTGACCGAAATGACACC
>DATAKV010000209.1:0-5563 GCA_036261375.1 Anaerolineales bacterium | reverse complement strand
ATCATCCCCTCTTTTTGAGGAGTGTTCGGATCGTCGTAGATGCCCACAAAATCCAGCGTCTTCACGGCAGGGACATTGAAGGAGTTGGACAGCGCCGTTCGTACGGTGACGGGCCCATGGAAGCGGCCGTCGTAATTGACGGGTCGATACGGCTCACGCGGGTCGTTCGGGTTGCCCGAGGGAGGGAACTCGCTTGGCACATCCCAGATCAGAGTGGCTGCCGTCCAGCCCTTTTCGAAGGCCGCCAGGTAGTTGATCGGCTTGATGGACGAGCCCGGCTGGCGCGTCGGGCTGTCTGCCATGTTGATCTGCCCGGCGATGGCTTCGTTGTTAAAGTCCGGGGAGCCAACCATGGCCAGGATCTCCCCGGTCGAGGGCCGGATGGCGACAAGAGCGCCGTTATGGGCGTTGTGCTCAACGAGTGACGCCACCTGTTCTGTAACCAGTCTCTGTGCTTCGTCCTGGAGGACAGGCTCGAGCGTGGTGTACACGGTAAACCCGGAGCGATAGATCGTCTGGGCGTCGTACTGCGCCTCCAGCTGCTCGCGGATGAAGTTCACCCAGTGTGGATAGCGGGCGTTGATATTCGGCGAATGGAAGACATAGGTCTTCATCTCGTTGGCAGCATTGGCCGCAGCCACTTCATCCACGCAGATGGGAACTTCGCTGTTGCTGACTGTGATACATCCTTCGGTCTGGCTCAGGCCATACATCAGCACCAGGACCTGCTGCTGACGGACCAGGGTTACATCGCGGTTGGTGTAAATATCATATACCGATGGCGACTGCGGCAGACCGGCCAGGAAGGATGCCTCGGCAAGCGACAACTGGTTGGCAGTCTTGCCGAAGTAGGTCTCCGCCGCGGCTTCGACGCCATAGGCAAGGTTGCCGTAATAGATCTCGTTCAGATACAGCTCGAGGATGTCATCCTTGGAATAGCGGCGGGTGATCTCAGCAGCCAGGATGATCTCACGGGCCTTGCGCGAGTACGTGCGCTGAGCGCGCTCCTCGGGAGTAAGGAGGAGCGCCCGGGCCAATTGCTGTGTGATCGTGGATGCACCGCCGCCCTGTCCTTCGGTGCGGTAGTTCTCCCACAAGGCGCGGACAATGGCGACCGGGTCGAAGCCGGGGTGACTGTAGAATTCCTTGTCCTCGGTGGCAATTGTAGCTGCGATCAGGACGGGAGAGATCTGTTCGAGGGGAACATACGTGCGGCGTCCCGCGGTGGGATCGAGGATCTCATACAACAGGTTGCCGTTGCGGTCCACGATACGGGTGGTCTCGAATTGCGAGGCGCGGTTCTGCAGGTCCACCACACTGGGCAGGGTACGGGCGATCGAGTAATAGGAAAACAGCAGGGCTGTGCCTCCCATCAGCGTCAGGATGACCACGCTGAACACGGCTACGATCAGGGCGCGCACCAGGCAGCCTCCGTATTCCCGCCGGTAGGTTCGGACAATGGGACGGGATGGCGGGGGCGGCTGGTTAGGAGGCGCCAGGGGCGGGTTCAGGGGGGGGCTGGTCGGCAGGCGGTTGACCGGTGCGCCATTCCTGGGACGGCTATTCGAATCATAGGCAACCGGCGAGACACGCGTCCCGTCCATATCCACTTCATGGACGCGGCGCGGCAGGGGCATGTTGTCCTGATCGAGGGGGATATGGGGCGGGGGTGGTGTGCGCTGCCTGGGAGCCTGGGCCTGGGTGGCGGCCGCGGAGTCCACCGTCTCGTCATTGGTTTTTGGGTCAACACGAGGCTCCGGGCGGGTCTCTGCTTCTGAATCCAGTAATTGTTTAAGTAGGCGTTTTCTCTCTTCTTCGTCTCTTGTCATGTCAATTCCATCTGTCTTACATAAGCCGTGCAGCCGTTCACAGGAACTTCGGCGTTTTCCTTGTGCATTGTTGCAGGGCTCGATTAAGGCTTGCTCAACATCAATACGGTCCACTGGCCGCGGTGACAGACTTCGTCACTCTGGTTCTTGACCTCCAGGCTGATCGTCACGGCGCCTCCGCCGATGCGGGGCAGAGCCTTGGTCTCCTGGACCTCCATCTCCACGTAGAGGGTATCACCGATAAAAACGGGCTTGACGAACTTCCATTCCTTCACTTCCCGGAAGGCGAGCACAGTTCCGTCGAGGATCCCCGTCTGCCAGGCAAGACCGGAAGCGATGGACAATCCCAGCAGGCCATGCGCGATCTGCCTGCCAAAAGGCGTCGTTTTGCTGAACTCCGGGTCGGTGTGGATGCGGTTGTCATCGCCAGTCAGCCGGGCAAAGGCCATGATGTCATCTTCGCTGACGGTCCGCTTCTGGGTATCGAGCGTCTGGCCGACGGTAAAGTCCTCAAAATACAGTCCCATAAGGGTAGTCTCCTTGTCCTCTGGTCGTGGGGCTTCTTATCTGAGACTAGCCGACCCGCAAACCAGCCGGCTAGAAGACTAAATTATACCCTTTGACCTCTTGACCAACTGCCCGTACAATACACCTATGCGTGATTGGTCACTCGCCAAAGGCGACCCGCTCAGCCTTACACTTGCGGCAGATTCACGCCTCTCCATTCCTGACTACTTAAACGACCATATCTGGGAACTTGTTCTCGGCGGCGGGGAGCCGGCAGCCCTGGCGCTGCGTACCACGTTTGGACTGCGGGCAAAATCCATGCGGATCTTCCTGCGCTTCAGTGAAAACGGTAAGGCGGTCAGCGATCCGCTGGTCTTTGCCTTGCCGCCAACGATACGGCGCTTTTATCCAAATTTTCTCATTCTCGACTATTCTCCTCTACCCAACATTGACGTTGTAACCGAGTACTGGGTTCCACAGTCGAATGCGATTTGCGGGCGCGTGAGCATAGCAAACAAATCGAACGCCAACCGCAAGGTCCGGCTGGAGGTCTGTGCCCAGCTCTCCCCCATCAATGGACAGGCCATGACCGGTTCCCAGCTGCAGCTGGTCAACGTTCTCGCGGGAAAGACCGGCGGACTGGTTCCCGTACTGTTCATGACGGGAGGCCCTGCTCATGGGTCCGGACCGCACTCCTCGCTCTACCTGGACCTCGACCTGGGACCCGGTGCCACGCGCCAGCTCACCTGGGCACAGGCGGCCCTTGACGATCTGCAGCCCTCCTTTGACCTGGCCCGCCAGACCGCAGCGCGGCCCTGGGAGGCGGAGCGGGCGCGGCTCGAGCTGCTGAACTCCAGCCAGACCATTGAGATCCACACTGGCGACCGGGAGTGGGATGCCGCCTTTGCCCTCAGCCAGAGCACGGCGTTCCGAATGTTCTTCCCGCCGAACGAGCACTTGCCTCATTCAACCCTCGTCTCGGTTCGTGGCCCCGATCAGGGTTATTCCCCAAAGGGGGACGGCACCGATTACCCCACCTCCTGGAGTGGGCAGACCCCATTCGACACGTATTATCTTGCAAGCGTCCTGCCTGTTTCGTCCCTGGCGCAGGATCTGTTCCGGAATTTCCTGGCCGTCCAACGTGAAGATGGAACGATCGACGGCAAGCCATCTCTCTCCGGGCAGCGCGGCAGGTACCTGGCTGCACCGATCCTCTCCAGCCTGTCCTGGACGTTTTTCCAGAGATCCGAGAACCGGGACGAGCTCGCAAAGGTTTTTCCCCAGCTCCTGAATTTTTTCTGGTCATGGTTTTCCCCGGAGTATGATGAAGACCGCGATGGCCTGCCGCAGTGGAAGCATATCGTGCAAACCGGCTTCGATGACAACCCGCTCTTCGACGCCTGGCATGACTGGTCTTTGGGTGTGGATATCACCCAGGTCCACAGTCCGGCGCTGGAGGCGATGCTGTATCACGAAGCCGCCTGTCTCATCAAAATGGCAGAGCTGCTCGAGCGAAACGATGCGCTCGCCCTGCTCCATGAACAGGCCGCAAAACTTCGGGCCTCCATCGAGTCCACCTGGCAGCCGCGCACTGGCTTGTACCACTACCGTGACCGCGAGACGGGCATGAGCCTGTCAGGCAAGGTGCTGGTCCGGCAGCAGGGCTCCGGCACGGCGGTGACCAAGTTGAAGTTCGAGGGTCCGATCCGGTTGTTGATCGAAGTTCAGAGCAGGGATCCGTTGGTGAAGCGGCCTGAGATCCGCATCCACCAGTATTCCACGAAGCCGGCCGACGAGATCATCTCCAACAGTGGCTACCAGCGTAGGACCAACGGCTTGATCTACACCACACAAAAAGTGTATCCGCGGCTGGCCAAGGTTTCCATAAAGGGACTGAGCAATGAGGATACGGTTGTCATTTCCACCCTGGACTTTACCAGCGAAGACCATACTCTTTTCATGCCGCTCTGGGCGGGCGTTCCGGATGACCAGCACGCTCAGGTAATGATCGGCCGTGCCCTGCTCGATGCTCATCGTTTCCACCGACCGTATGGAGTTCCTGCCTGTCCGCTTCTGATGCAGCCGGAGGCAGAGTCCATTGCCCAGGCCGTGCACCTGCCCTGGAACCTGTTTGTATGTGAAGGACTGTTGAAGTATGGATACCGGTCTGACGCGGCCCGCATTGTCGCTCACCTTATGAATGCCATCGTCCAAAACCTCAAAAGCGGCCAGGCGTTTTATGAGCGTTACCACGCGGAGAACGGGAATGGCATCGGGGAACGCAATGCCCTGACCGGCCTGGCTCCCGTTGGCCTGTTCCTGCAGGTGCTGGGTGTGCAGATCGATTCGTCCCGCCGCGTCCGTCTCGAAGGTGAAAACCCATTTCCCTGGGATGTGACGATCTGTTATAAGGGCTTAAAAGTTCTGCGCAGACATGATAAAACACTTGTGACCTTTTCGAACGGTAAATCGGTTACAGTGACGGATACGGCTCCCTGTGTGGTCGAGATGGAATAAATATTAAAGCCTGTCAGGCTTGTAGTCTGACGACAAGGAGCGGCATAAAATAACATCCAATAAAGGATGTTTTTATTTTAAAAATAACAGCGCCGCGGGGTATTTAATCTTAATCCGATAGTCTGGCTCGAATTCATCGTTTGTGCTGCATTGAGTCGCCTTGATTATTATGTAAGCGGGGTTGATCATTGCTCTTTTTTTGGATAGGAGGCATTTTTGTCCAATCAGACAAGGCTCTTCAGCCACCCCAGCGTTTCACTTGTAGACTCAAAACAGAAATCTGCTGTAGTCGCATTGGCGGCCTGCGACGGCTGCAGAACTTTGACAGCCAGTCCCTGGTTGGCATGAATGAGCGGAAAAGCCTCTTCGTCCTTATCGTCATCGCCAATATAAAGCAGGCGCGCCTCATTAAGGGGATAACGGCTCAGCAGTTAGGCAACCGTGTCCCGTTTGCGGGCACGCTGTGGGGCGATCTCCAGGAATTTGTGACCTCCAAGAATACGAAAGCGACTCACCCGGGACACCTGGCTGGTCAACCGCCGGGCCCGTGTTAAAACCTGCTCTGCCTCCTGGTCGTCGGCGAAGCGGGCATGCAGGGCAAGCGTCCAGCCCTTGTCCTCCAGAAAGAAGCCGTTGCGGCCCTCGATCAGCTGCTGCCATTGAGGCTTGATCGCTTCCAGGGCAGGTCGAATATCCTTGTATTCCACCCG
>DATAKV010000199.1:0-13596 GCA_036261375.1 Anaerolineales bacterium | reverse complement strand
AGATGAAAGTGAAATATGCGTTTCTCATCGTGTTTACCCTGCTGGCGCTGTTGCTTTCAGCATGCGGCGGGGCGGCAGTACCGGCAACCGATTCGGGTGAGCCGGAACAGCCAGCTGCCACGGAAGCCCCGGAGGAGCCGGCTCTTCCGGCTGTCCTGCGGATAGGCTGGGCAGGCAGCCCTGACACGATCAATCCCGGTACGGCAGTGCTCTCAGAAGCGTATACCATCTTTGCGCTGGTGTACGACACCATTTATGAATATCAGCTCGATGGCACATACACGCTGGATGTGGCAGAGAGTGCAGATGTGTCAGAGGATGGCTTGACCTGGACCTTCACGATCCGGGACGGAATTCAATTCCATGACGGAGAGCCCATGACCGCCGAGGATGTTGCCTTCTCTGTCAATCTCTATAAAAACAACACCGATTACATCTACCTGAACTCCTATACCACAAATTTCGACACGGTCGAGGCTACGGACGATAGTACGGTCGTCATTACCCTGCTCGAACCGGTGCCGAATATGGATTACCTTCTTTCCTATCTCTATATCGTGCCGGAACATGTCTGGGCTGAGAATGCCGAGGCGCCTGCTTCGACCGAGTTCGAGAACCTGGAAATGATCGGCACCGGCCCCTTCCGGATGATCGAATACAGCCAGAATGAGTTCGTCCATCTGGGCGCGAACAAGGAGCATTTCCAGAACCCGCCGAAGGTTGATGAGGTGATCTTCCAGACCTATGAAAGTCCCGATGTCCTGGTCCAGTCGCTCACCAGCGGGCAGGTGGACATGATCACCGAGATGCCTGCCACAGCCGTCGAGACGCTGCGAGCTGATCCAAACGTGGAGCTGATCACAGGCGCGCCCTTTGCCCCCTCTGTTGCAGATGTCATCTTCAACCAGGCGGACCCGGAAAACTGTCCAACGGATGCGGGCGGCATCTGTACCGGGCATCCCGCCCTGCGTGACCGCAACGTCCGCCTGGCGCTTGCCCATGCCACCGACAAGCAGAAACTGATCGATATCGTCCTGCTTGGCTTCGGCACCCCCGGCCTGACGCTCATTCCCGATGGCCTGGGTCTCTGGTACAACGACACGCTTGTGGACTACGCGTATAGCGTCGAGACAGCCAACCAGATTTTGGATGATGCCGGTTACGTGGACACGGATGGAGACGGTGTACGTGAAATGCCGGACGGCTCACAGCCCCTGAACTTCCGCATGCACTGGCCCAGCGATAGCATCGATGCCCCGCGCCAGGCCGAGCTGCTCTCCGAGATGTGGGGTGAAGTCGGCGTAACGCTCGAGCTGCAGGCGATCGACCCGGACGCCCTGACCGCCGAATGCTGCCCGGCCTTCGACTTCGATATCATCCTGTGGGGCTGGGGCTCCGACCCGGACCCGAATCTTCTGCTATCGGTCTATTCCACCGAAGAGATCCCGAACGGCTACAATGAGACCGGCTATTCCAACCCTGCCTACGATGAGCTGCATGCCCAGCAGGGCACAGAGCTCGATCCGGCGCGGCGACAGGAAATTGTCTGGGAGATGCAGGAGATCGTCTTCAACGACGTGGTATACATCATTCCCTATTATGAACAGGCGATCCAGGCCTATCGGGTCGATAAGTTCACCGGCTGGATCACGGATCAACCCAAGGTCGAGCTGTCGGATGTAAGTTCACTTGTGTTGGTTGAGCCGGTCCGGTAGGAGCCAGATACCGTATATCAGGAGAGGCAGCAGAGCGCGCCGCCTCTCCTGATTCCATGAGCCCGGAGAAATCCTTGAAACGCTACCGAACCCTGTTGAAGAAGATCGGCTGGTCGGCATTCACCATTCTGTTTGTCGTTATCCTGAATTTTTTTCTGTTCCGCGTGCTGCCCGGGGATCCAGTCAAGGCCGGTACGCATGACCCTCGCTTCAAGAAGGAAAATCAGGAGGCCATGCGGGTCCGCTTTGGGCTCGACAAACCGGTGATCAACTGCTTTGAGACGCTGAACCCGGTCCAAACGGGGGACTGCTGGATCAATCCGCTCGAGACGCAGTTCTTTCTCTATCTCCGTAACCTGGCCCGAGGGGAGCTGGGAATCAGCTACCATACGAATGGCCCTGTTTCCGAGATCCTTGTCGAACGCCTTTGGAACACACTGCTTCTGATCGGGGCAGGCCAGATCCTATCGATCTTTCTGGGGATCGTCTTTGGCCTATTCGCTGCCTGGAAAGCACGGACCGTGATCGACTATGCCGCCCTGATCACCGGTCTGGTGGCCTGGAGCCTTCCCACCTTCTGGCTGGGGATCATCCTGCTTTTCTGGGGGAGTGGCAAGGGCTTCCCGATCGGAGGCCGGATCACACCAGGAATCAGCTCGTTCCCTCTCTCCTACCAGATCGCCGATATCGCCCGGCATATGATCCTGCCCACGCTGACTTATACGATCGTTTACATGGGTGAATACCTGCTGATCATGCGCTCCAGCCTGATGGATGTGCTGTCGGAGGATTACATCCTGACGGCCAAGGCCAAGGGATTAAGCACCTTCCAGATCCTGAAGGATCATGCGCTGAAGAATGCCATGCTGCCCATCGTAACGATCGTTGCCATCAACCTGGGCTTCACAGTGGCGGGTGCGATCCAGATCGAATCCGTGTTTTCGTGGCCCGGGCTGGGGGGAGCGGTGTATGAAGCCCTCGAGCGCCGGGATTATCCGCTGCTCCAGGGTGTGTTCCTGCTCATCGCAGTCAGCGTGGTGATCGCCAACCTGATCGCCGACCTGATGTACTCCTACCTTGACCCTCGCGTACAGATGGAATGACCATGGCCCTCCCAACCGTCGAGCTGAAACCGTCTGTACCCTCCTCTCCATTTACCGATTTCTGGAAGCTCTTCCGGAAGAACCGGATGGGCGTGATCGGACTGGTCATGCTGGTCCTGATCCTGTTCGTGGCCATCTTTGCGCCTCTCATCGCCCCGTACGACCCCGACTCGTCGGCGGGCATCACCTCCCGGGATCTGTATAAACCTCCAAGCGCCGAACACTGGTTTGGGACTGACGATGCCGGCAAGGATGTGCTCTCCAGTTTCATGTATGGGGCACGGGTCTCATTGATCGTCGGTTTCTTCGCGGCCTTCATCTCCATTGTGATCGGCGGCGTGATCGGGATCGTGGCAGGCTTCTACGGCGGCAGGGTCGAAAACCTGCTGATGCGCTTCACTGACACCATGCTGGTCATCCCGGATCTGCCGCTGATCGTAGTCATCGTCGCCCTGACCCGGCCCAGCCTGCTGAATATCATCTTTGTGATCGGCCTGCTCGGCTGGACGACGACAGCGCGCATCGTCCGTTCGCAGACGCTGGCGGTGAAGAGCCGCAAGTTCGTCCTGCGGGCGCGGGCTATCGGTGCAGGAAATGGCCATATCATCCTCCATCACATCCTGCCGCTGGTCATGCCGCTGCTGGTGGTCAATGCCATTCTCGTGATCTCGCTGGCGATCCTGAACGAATCGACCCTGTCATTCCTCGGTTTGGGAGATCCGACGGTGACTTCCTGGGGACAGATGCTTAATTTCGCCTTCGGGCGCGGGGCGATGAGCGCCGGCGCCTGGTGGGCACTGGTCGCACCCGGGTTTGGGATCGTGTGGGTCGTCCTCGGCCTGACACTCCTTGGGCACGGGCTCGAGCAGGTCCTCAACCCCAGGCTGGAGGCGCATCACTTGATGCCTGGCCGGCCCACGGTCCAGGGCGAAGCGGAACTAGGGCCTGCGCCACAGGGCATCAAAAGGGATTCTCCCGTCCTGCTGGATGTCCAGAATCTCTCGGTCAACTATGTAAATGAAGGCAGGGCAACAAAGGCTGTTCATAACGTCAGCTTTCAATTGCACGAAGGGGAACTGCTCGGGCTGGTGGGGGAAAGCGGATGCGGCAAAACAACCCTGATGATGGCGCTGATGCGCCTGCTTCCCGCGGTGGGCGAGATCGCCAATGGGCATATTTATTTCCACGGTCAGGACCTGGCGACCCTGACAGAAGCGGAAATGGCCGACGTGCGCTGGAGCGGGATCGCGGTCATCTTCCAGGGCGCGATGAATGCGCTCAACCCGGTTCGAACCGTGGGTGACCAGATCGCCGAAGCGATCCGGAAACACCTGCCCGAAATGCCGCCCGGGGTTATAGACTCGCGAGCAATGGAATTGCTTGAGCTGGTCGGGATCTCTGCGGAGCATAAGGATCATTATCCGCATCAATATTCCGGCGGGATGCGCCAGCGTGCCATGATCGCCATGGCGTTGTCATGCAACCCGCAGGTGGTGATCGCCGACGAGCCGACCACTGCATTGGATGTGATGATCCAGGCCCAGATCCTGGAATTGCTCGACGCCCTGCGCAAAAAATTAGGCCTGTCTGTAATCTTCGTGACCCACGACCTTGGCGTAGTGGCAGAGATGTGTGACTCGGTGCTTGTGATGTACGGCGGAGTGACCGCTGAATATGCCGACGTGGACACGATCTACAACGCGCCGCGCCATCCCTACACCCAGGAGCTGCTCAAGGCGTTCCCGGATCTTTCCCGGCCCGGTAAACGGCTCGTCTCGATCCCCGGTTATCCTCCCAAACTGGATGCACTACCGCCGGGCTGCCGCTTCGCGCCGCGCTGTCCGCTGGCGTTCGAGAGATGTACGGTCGAAATGCCGGGCCTGCACTCCCTGAACGGCGGTGGTCATGTTGCAAGCTGTCATCTGGTGGAGTGGTCGGCCCGGCCGCCATCCCCGTCGATGCCCCGCCCTGTTGAGCAGGATTGAGTGTGAATGGCTGACGATATCATCCTTGAAGTTAGAAATCTTAAAAAATACTTCCAGGCGGGGCGGCCTGGCTGGTTTTCGCGCCGTGAGGAGTTCGTCCATGCTGTGGACGATGTTGACCTGCAGTTACGCCGCGGCGAGGTGATCGCCCTGGTCGGTGAGAGCGGCTGCGGAAAGTCGACCCTGTCCCTGACATTGATAGGCCTTGAAGAGGCAACCGAAGGCAGTATCCTTTTCGAAGGGGTCGACATTACACATGCCACCAACCAGCAGCGCAAGAAAATCCGCCAGCGGATCCAGATGATTTTTCAGGATCCGTACGAGTCGCTCAATCCCACCCAGACCATCGAAGAGATCGTCACCGAGCCACTGGTCGTGCATGGCCTGACGGCGAAACCGGACGAACGCCGGGAACGCGTCCGCCAGGCCCTCGAGGATTCGGGGCTGAAACCGGCGGGGGACTATCTGCACCGTTTCCCCCACCAGCTTTCGGGTGGGCAGCGCCAGCGGGTGGTCATCGCCGGCGCGCTTGTCCTGGAACCCCACCTCCTGCTGGCCGACGAACCGGTTTCCATGCTGGATGTCTCGATCCGGGCCGAGATCATCAACCTGCTCGCCGATCTGCGCCGGGCGCGCGGCATCTCGGTCATTTTCATTACGCACGATTTGAGCACGGTGGGCACCTTCGCAGACCGCGTCGCCGTGATGTACCTGGGCCGGATCGTCGAGCTGGGGACCATGGAGGATGTGTTGAAGAATCCGCAGCATCCCTATACCCGGGCGCTGTTATCTGTCATCCCAGTCCCCAACCCGCGCCTGCGCCGGAAACGGATCATCCTGGAAGGGGAGACGCCGAACCCCATCGACCTGCCCTCCGGCTGCCGGTTCCATCCCCGCTGTCCGCTGGTAATGGATATTTGCAGGCATAACGACCCTCAACTGCTACCGGTGAGCGACACGCATTCGGCGGCGTGCCTGCTGGTGGCCCAATAACATCCCTTTTCAGGTGAAGTAAACGAATGGATATTACCAGCCTGCAGAATCCGCGCGTCAAGCATATCGTCAAGCTGCGTGATGACAAGAAACAGCGGCTGCGTGAAGGCCTGATGCTCGTCGATGGCGTAGATGAGATCTCCCTTGCCCTGGCGGCGGGACATAGCCCCCGCACGGTCCTGACCACCCCAGAGCTTGTCCGCCGGCAAATCAGCCTCCCTTCTGTTGAGGTCCTGACCGTTTCAACCGCGGTCTTCGGGAAGATGTCCTACCGCGAAAATCCCGACGGCTGGCTGGCGGTGTTTCCCATCCCTGATCTCTCATTGGAAGATCTAGACCTGGGCGATCCGCCGCTGATCATCATCGCCGAATCGGTCGAAAAACCCGGCAACCTGGGCGCGATCCTGCGTACCGCCGACGCGGCTCATGTCGATGCGGTGCTGGTCTGTGACCCGCGCGTCGATGCGTACAGCCCCAACGTGGTGCGGGCATCCCGCGGCGCGGTCTTCACCGTCCCGGTCGTGGAGACGAAGAGTGTGCAGGCCCTGACCTGGCTGCGGCAGAAAGGCATCCAGACCCTGGCTGCAACCCCTTCTGCCGAGGCAGAATATACGCGTCAGAACTTACGCCTCCCGCTTGCGATCGCCGTTGGAACCGAAGATGAGGGGTTGAGCGAACTGTGGATGAATCAGGCGGACCTTCAGGTCAGGATACCGATGATGGGGAAGGTCAATTCGCTGAATGTTTCTATCGCCACTGCATTGATCGTCTATGAAGCTTTGAGACAGCGCGCATGACTCTCCCGGAGCCGGCGTCCATTCCAAGCGAGTCTCCGGTTCGCATCTTTCTGCGCTTCCTGAGATTCGGCCTGCTGGCCTGGGGCGGACCGGTGGCCCAGATCGCGATGATCCGCCAGGAGCTGGTTGACGACGAGCGCTGGGTCACGAAGGAGCGCTTCAACCGCGTTCTTGCTGTGTACCAGGTACTGCCGGGTCCTGAAGCTCATGAGCTGTGTGTCTATTTTGGGATGATGGCCGGCGGACGGCTTGGCGCCGTTCTGGCCGGGCTTGGATTTATGCTGCCGGGCTTTGTGTTGATGCTTGTCCTGTCGTGGTTCTATGTGACCTATGGGATTGCCTCACCGGTCTTTGCTGCCATCTTCTATGGCTTTCAGGCCTCGATCGGTGCGTTGATCGTGCGGGCAGTCCATCGCATCGGTGAGCATGCCCTGCATGATGGCTGGCTGTGGGGGATCGCCATCTTGAGCACACTGGCAAAATTTATGAACATCAACTTTATCCTGGCCCTCACCGCCGGTGGATTGATCTACGCCACTGCGCGCAGACAGGTGAATGCAAGCGCCTTGAATCTGGTCCTGCTGCCGGTGACCGGCATCGGCATTGCACTGACAGGCGGGCTGCCGACCTCACTGGAATTGTTTGGCTACGGCCTGCGCACGGGGCTGTTGACATTTGGCGGCGCCTACACGGCCATCCCTTTTCTGCAGCAGGATGCCGTTGTTCTCGGCGCCTGGATGACGGACCAGCAGTTCTTGGATGGACTGGCTCTTTCGAGCATCCTGCCCGCGCCGTTGATCATTTTTTCCACATTCGTGGGGTACCTCGGGAATGGGTTGTCAGGGGCGGTGATGATCACCCTGGGAGTCTTCCTGCCTGCTTTCCTGTTTACTCTCATCGGCCATTCGTTTTTTGAACGCATGGTCGAGGATAAGCGCCTGCACGCCTTTCTGGATGGGGTGACCGCCGGTGTGGTGGGACTGATCGCAGCGACCGCGCTGCAGCTTTTGTACGTTGCCTTGCCGGATGTTCCGGCCGTGATTATTTTTCTTCTTTCACTGGTTGCCGTTTATCTATGGAAGGCAAAGGCATCCGTAGCGGTCATCGTTCTTGCCGCAGGCCTGCTGGGTCTGCTGGTACGTTCCATGTTATAAGAAGATCAAGTAGCGAGGAACTATGAGCTGGGTGATTGGAGTCATCGTTATCATTGTGATCGGTTTCCTGCTGGACCGGGAGATCTATTTCTATGAAGGCGCCCACCTGGGTCCACGGGTGCAGTCCTGGTTGTATGACCGCTGGTCTCGGAAATACGATGCGGGTAAACGCGAGAGCCAGCTGCATGACAACGAAATGCTGGCCGAGCCTCTTCTTGAACGATTAGCGGATGTGAATGAGCCTTTCCTGCTGGACTTTGCAACCGGCACGGGACGTTTGTCTTATGCCCTCCTGACCCGTCCCGAATTCAAAGGATATATCATCGCCGTAGACCTATCCCAGGGCATGCTGGAGCAGGCGGCTGCCAAGCTCAGCAGCATCTCTGATCGTGTGGAATTCCTTCGCCACCAATCCCTACCGCTGCCGTTCCCGGACGAGACCTTCGATTGTGTCTGCTGCCTCGAAGTGCTGGAACTGCTTCCGGATGCCCAGGCAGCGCTGAATGAAATGTCCCGGCTCTTGCGCCCGGGAGGAGTCCTGCTCACGTCACGCGGCACCGAAGAGTCGGGGCGCAAAGCCAAGGTCAAGAGTGAAGCGCAGCTTATCTCCATGCTCAGTGCGAGCGGATTCGAGAATGTCCAGGTCACAAAGTGGTGGAAACTCTTCGACAGGGTACTGGCTCGTAAACGCGGCAGGTCACATCCAGCTGGCTCCAGGGTGTTGACCGATGTGCTGCAATGTTCGTCCTGTGGAGCAATCAAATGGACAGCAGGGTCAGGTGCTTTCGAATGCTCGAGCTGTAAATATCGAATGCAGGTGACAGGCCAGAGCGTCGTACTGAATTGATCTACTTGCGGTTCCTCGAGTAGCCAGCAATGTACGGGGGCAGGGTAACTTCTTTCGATTGCACTTCGTCCCGGATGGGGGACAGGGTTACTTCGCGAAGCGGCAGGACTCCGGCCCAGACCGGGAGATCATAATCTTCGGCATCGTCGGCCGGTGCTCCCGTTCGGAGCTTGGCCGATGCCTCATCGATCTTGATCGAAACCACGAGCGTGGCATTCATCTCCTTCCGGTTGGGAAGACGCGCTTCCTTCCAGCGGCCGGGAATCAGGTGTTCCGTTATCGCTTCCAGGGCTGCCATTTTTTCTCGATCGTCCTCGATAATACGACCTGTGCCGAACAGCACCACAGACCGGTAATTCATGGAGTGGTGAAACACGGATCGTGCCAGTACCAGCCCATCTACGATCGTTGCCTCAAGGCAGACCGGATTCCCGGCTTCAATGTATTTAAGCAGGCGGCTGGCTTTCGCTCCATGAAGCACAATGGAATCGCCGGTCCGGGCAAAATTGATCGGAATGACGAACGGCTGGCCATGCTCGACAATTCCGACATGGCAGATCAGGGCTTCATCCAGGATGCGATAAATGGTCTCACGGTCGTAGTGCCCGCGTTTCGGGAGGCGTTTGATACGGGAGCGATGGGTCTTAATGGGCGGCGTCATCTATTTGTCCTTTAGTGGCAGATTGCAGAGGCGATCGCCTCGATTTCTCTCACAACAATTTTACCCTTCCTGAACCCAAACAAAGAGCGTCGGGAGAGTCCCTACATTCCTATAGGAATTCTTGACATCCATCGAAATAGCAGAATAACCTGCCCACCGGTATCGTTAACCATTCTAAGGAAAAACTCATGACTATCAGCACTTTCTTCTACCTTTCACTCGCCGCCTGGAGGCTGGCATCGCTGGTGGCCAACGAGGATGGTCCCTGGATGATGTTTAGACGTCTTCGCGAGCGGGCGGAATACTGGTGTAAAACATACCGTTTTTGCCGCGAATTCGGTATCTACGAATTGTTCTCCTGTGAATGGTGCAATTCGGTCTGGATCGGGGCAGGTCTGACCGTACTGTACCTCTGGATAGGCGAGGCGATTTTGTACCTGGCCCTGCCGCTTGCTCTGTCGACCGTTGTCATTGTCATCAAGTACATTGTGCAGACCCTCCAGTCTGCACAACAGTACTTCGAGACCAGCCGGTCGCACGAGTAGATCCCCTGGAGTTTTCTGACAGGATTTCAATATTCAGGGTTTGGTATTTCGCGTCCTTCCGGGATGTACTTTCGAATTCGTAAGATTTCACCGGTACCCTTTTGGAGGATTTTCCGTCAAGTCATTATCATCGCAGCCATCCCTACGCCTCCGTTTACCCTCCGCACCTGCGGTATCAAGGAGTTTCACATGATTACAGTTCTAAAGTGGTTATTCGCCGCTGTAGGTACGGCCCTCGCCTGGCTGATCACCGGTTATACTGTGGAGTACTTCAGGCCTTATAAACGCAAGTAATTTCCTGGGACCGGCGAGGGAATTTGGGATAACACCTTTCCACGCGGCACAGCTACAGGAGACAAAGACGTCCCGCAGATGATCTGCGGGACGTCTTTTTATGAAGGCTAGTTGCCCTGCCATTCGAAATCGTGAACGGTGGTCAGGTGCTGGAAGCCATGCTTTGCCACAATAGGCCGGCTCATGTTTCCCGTTTCTACAACGGCAAAGGGATAGCCGCGCTCGCGGATTTCTTTGACCCGGGTTGCGAGCAGGCTGGTATAAAGCCCCTGCTGGCGGTACTCCGGGATCGTTGAGCCGGCGAACAGGGTGGCAAAATGACCGCGCGGGAAGTAGGTCCAGGCAATCGACGCGGGCTGGTCTTCCACGTAGGCAACATACACGCTCAAATAGCCGGAGACCTGAAGATGGCCTCCGAGACGTTCGTTGACCCAGGTATTGTGCCCGCCCCAGACCTTGTCCAGAACCTGGATGACATCCTTCAATCCATCCAGGTCGGTGACCCGGCGGATGTCAGCCATGACCGGCGAGAACAGGTACGACGGGGCCTTGTTGACATCCAGCACCATGACATCAGCCGGATCACTATCCGGCTCGAAGCCGCGCGCCGACAGCTTGTCACGCAGGGAGGGCAGGGGGTCGTGGTCGTATACCTTCCAGGTGAACGGCTGGTTCATCGGGAGGAGATAGTCCACTTCGCGGTCGATGACATTGTTCAGCTTCTCCTCATTGGCGAACGTGAATGCGACCACGTTCATGCCAGGCGCCTTGCGTAGAATTCGAACCACATCCCTGGTGATTTCTTTGCGCGCCTCGGGATAGCTGATCCGAAGGCGCAGATCTTTGTCATACCGTACGAGTAAATTATTCTTATTCATGATATTTCCCTTTCTCTCTCCTGAGCCTCATGGCGCCAGAGAGGGCAGGTCGGGTCATTCAATTCTGGCCCATGCAATCATTGGGTTGATCTTTTTCGCCAGCCGGTAAGCTGCATCCTGGAAGCCGAATCGCGGCCAGAATCGGGAGGCCAACAGGTTCGGGCTAATCCAATTCGAATAACAGATCTCATATCCTTCTTTACGCGCCTGTTCCAGGCCATACCAGGAGAGAACGGTGCCAACACCGCGGCCGCGAGTCTCAGGCTTTGTGGCAGCGACGCTCAAATAAACAGTTTTCGGCGAAGCCAGTAGGTGTGCGTCACGCTCCGGTTCCGGACGAAACCCGATGGTTCCCAAAGCATTCTGCCCTTCAAGCGCAAGCCAGACGGTCCATTCTTTATCGTCCGGAAGCCCGGACCAGCCTTCATGCAGGTCGTCCCAATCTTCCGGGACAGTTGGATGCCAGTGAGGGGCGTTCGACAGTGCGCGAGCGATCACATCCGAAAGACTTCCAACGAGCTCATTGTCACCTTTGATTGCCTGGCGGATCGTGATGCCTGACGGCTCCTCTACCTCCGGTATTTCGATCGCGCGCAGGTCCAAGAGGGCGTCAATGCGTTCCTTTCCAAAGCCGATATCGAAGAGGACCGCGATGACATCACCATCCAGGGCGGAGATATAGAGATAATGGTCGAAGCACCCTTTCTTCACCCAATCATCAGCGAGCAGGGCATACAAGTCCTGAAGGATCGCCGGATTTTCATCACCCGCAACTGCATACCCGGGAAGATAGACAGTCCCTGCACGACCCCACGGATTTGTAGAGGTTTCTCCGATCAGGTACGCGACCATCCGGCCGTTGCAGAACGCGGCAAATCCACTGCGAAGTTTTCTCTGCCAGTGGGCGTCCACAGCTTTAATGGTGACCTGCGGATCCTCAAACCGCGCCGGTAATAAAGGCTGCTTCTCCCGGTTTCTCGCGTGGCGCTGCGCCAGCAGCTCCCCGGCTTCGGGGATCATCTCATTTGTAAATGGTAAAAATTCGGTTTTCATTCTCGTTCTCCAACAGTGGACCGGATCCACCCGGTCCACTGTTTACTTATTACTGTCCTCTGCACTAATCGGCTGCCAGCGCTTCCGGTTCCACCGGCTTTTCTCCCAGACCAACTGCTTCTGCCAGGCCATACTGGGTTTCGAGCTCGTGGCGGAACTGCTGGGTGTACAGGCGATAGTAGTGGCCATTCAATCGGAGCAGCTCGGCATGCGTGCCCTGCTCGGCAATCCGGCCGTTCTCGATGACCAGGATGCGGTTGGCGCGACGGATGGTCGATAGACGGTGGGCGATCACAAAAGAGGTTCGTCCCTTCATCAGGGCTTCCATACCGCGCTGGATGAGCGCTTCGGTGAGGGTATCCACGGAGGATGTGGCTTCATCCATGATGAACAGCTCGGGCCGGGCCAGCACGGCTCGTGCCAGGCTGATGAGCTGTTTTTGTCCAACCGACAGCAGGTTGCCGCCTTCGCCGACGTTTTGCTCATAGCCTTTTTCAAGCGTGACGATGAAATCATGGGCGCCGGCGACCTTGGCTGCCTCGATCACTTCCTCGTCGCTGGCACCCAGCCGTCCATAGCGGATGTTATCGCGGATGCTGCCCGAGAAGAGGTGCGGGGTCTGGAGCACGATCCCGATCCGGCTGTGGATCGAGGCGAGCGTGTAATCCATGTAGTCGTGCCCGTTGATGCGGATGATGCCTGCGCCCGGTTCGTAGAAGCGGCACAGCAGGTTAACGATCGTGGACTTGCCGCCGCCGGTCGGCCCGACCAGGGCGATCATCTCACCCGGCTGGACCTTGAGTGTGAAGTCCGTCAGGACGGGCTTGCGGTCCTCGTAGTAAAAATCGACGTGGTCGAATTCGATCTCGCCCAGCAGGGTTTTCGCTTCGATGGCATCCGGCTTGTCATGGACCTCCGGCGGGGTGTCGGCCAGCTTGAAGATCCGTTCCGCCGAGGCGATGGAATGCTGCATCTCGGCATAGACCCGGGCAAAGTCCTGGATCGGCCACATCATGAAGGTCAGGTAGGAGACGAATGCCTGGATGCCGCCGATGGTCATCAATCCGATCGTGATCTGCGTACCACCGTAGCCGATGATGAGACCCAATGCGATGGCGGCGATGATCTGCACGGTAGGCAGGAAAAGTGCCGAGAGCCAGGCCGCCCGGTAGGATGAGTTGTACATCCGGGTGGTCAGGTTTTGGAACTCCCTGGTGTTTTCATCTTCGCGCAGGAGTCCCTTGACCACGCGTACGCCCTGGAAGTTCTCGTTGAAGGCACCGGTGATCTTCGAGTTGGTGCGCCGCGTGACCCGGTATTCCACCAGTATTCGCTTGCGGAACTGGACGGCGATGTAGAGCATCACCGGGACGACCGTGAAGACGATCAGCGCCAGCCTCCAGTTGATGATCGCCATAAAGATCAGCGAGGTTGTGATGTTCATGATTGCCCAGGTGGTATCCACGATACCCCAGGTCAGCAGGTCTGAGACGCGGCCTGTATCGGAGGTCACGCGGGCGATCAGCCGGCCAACCGCATTCTGGGCGTAATACGAGAGCGACAGTTCCTGC
>DATAKV010000194.1:0-2329 GCA_036261375.1 Anaerolineales bacterium | reverse complement strand
TTGCATATTGCTCCTTCGGAACAGAGAGCAGGGAACAGGGAGTTGTAAACAGGGAAGGTCTCCACTGATCGCTACTCGCTATTCTCCGTTCCCTGCATTCTAAACTTTTACCTGCGCCACGCCGGCTGTCACTTTGTAATCGCCAAGCGGGTAGGCCGGCACCATATGCTGCTCGACAAATTTCAATGAATCGACCGGGGTCATGCCCCAGTTGGTCGGGCAGGTCGAGAGCAGTTCCACCAACGAAAAACCGAGTCCGCGCACCTGGGTCTCGAACGCCAGGCGGATGGCCTTCTTGGCCAGACGGATGTTTTTCGGGTCGTGCAGGGAACGCCGGACGATATATCCCGCGCCATCCAGCGTTGCCAGCATCTCCGCCATGCGGATGGGATAGCCCTGGGTTTCCACATCCCGGCCGTTGGGGGAGGAGGTGGTCTTCATGCCTGGCAGGGTGGTGGGAGCCATCTGTCCGCCGGTCATGCCGAAGTTGGCGTTGTTGATGAAGATCACAGTCAGGTTCTCACCGCGCGCCGCAGCGTGGACGATCTCGCCCATGCCGATCGAGGCCAGGTCGCCGTCGCCCTGGTAGGTGAAAACGATCCGGTCGGGCAGGACGCGCTTGATGCCGGTCGCCATGGCGGGGGCGCGTCCGTGCGGGGCTTCGACGAAATCGGTGTCGAAATAGTTGTAGGCAAAGACCGCGCAGCCCACCGGCGCGACGCCGATGGTCTTATCGATCATGCCCATTTCTTCCAGCACTTCTGCCACCAGGCGGTGCGCCACACCGTGCGTGCAGCCCGGGCAGTAATGGGTGGGTGTATCTGTGAAGCCCTCCGGCCGTTCATAGACCAGGTTGTTGGGTGAAGTTGTTGTCATAGGTTATCTCACTCCCGTCATGCGCTCGAACCACTGGTCGCGCGGATCGGAATTTACCGATAACGGTCCGGCGGCGATGCGCCGGATTTCGTTCAGCAGCTCGTCGGGGAAGGGGACCACGCCGCCCATCCGCCCGTAGAACTCGATCGGGGCACGTCCCTTAACCGCCAGGCGGACATCCTCCAGCATCTGGCCGGAGTTCATCTCGGTGACAAGGAATGCGCTCACGCGTCCCGCCAGCTGTTCGATGACCTCGAACGGAAACGGGCTGACGGTGATCGGCCGCAGCAGACCGACCTTGATGCCCTGCTGGCGGGCGGCCCGTACTGCGGAGAGCGCCACGCGTCCCGCTGTGCCAAAACCAACGATAACGAACTCCGCGTCGTCCAGGAAGTATTCCTTGTAACGGACCTCGTTGGCCTGGATCTTACGCCAGCGTGAGATCAGCCGCAGGTTCATTTTCTCCTCCTGAATGGGATCCAGGTAAATGGAGGTCAGGATGCGGCGCTCGCGTTTGCCCATGCGTCCGTCGGTGGCCCACTCCCAGTTGGCGCGCTGGACTGGTTTCATCTCGGGCATCCTGGCGGGTTCCATCATCTGGCCGATGGAGCCGTCGAGGATGATCATACAGACCGAGCGGTATTTTTCGGCCAGGTCAAAGGACAGGGCAGTCAGATCGATCGCCTCCTGCACGGAGGCCGGCGCCAGCACGATGGACTTATAGTCTCCATGCCCGCCGCCGTGGACGGCCTGGTTGTAATCGGCCTGGGCCGGGGCGATATTGCCGAGCCCGGGACCGCCGCGCATCACGTTGACCAGCACCGCCGGTACTTCCGTCCCCGCGATGTAAGACAGGCCTTCCATCATCAGGCTGACGCCCGGGCTGGAGGAGGTGGACATTACCCGCACACCGGCGCAGGCCGCACCGTAGACCATGTTGATCGCGCCGAGCTCCGACTCGGCCTGCACGAAGGCACGTCCGAGCTCGGGCATGCGCCGCGACAGGTACTCGAGGATCTCGGTCTGCGGGGTGATCGGGTAGCCGAAGTAGGCCTCCAGCCCCGCCCGGACCGCCGCCTCGGCAATGGCTTCATTGCCTTTCCAAAGTTCACGTGTCATTGATTTCTCCAAATAAATAAGGGCGTAGGTTGGTGCTACGCCCTTATGGCTGAGGGAACCGATTTGGTAATTTCGCGGTAGACGGTAATTGCCGCATCCGGGCATACCAGTGCACAGATGGCACACCCCGTGCATCCGTCTTTGAAGATGTGCGCGGGGTGGTAGCCTTTAGGGGTAAGCCTCGTCATGTCCAGCTCCATGACCTCCTGTGGACATGCACTGATGCAAAGTTCACAGCCTTTGCAATGCGTATCGCTGACTTCGATCCAACCTTTTGCCGGCATTGGGTCTCCTTATCTGAGAAGCTGAATGAGTAAACAGATAACTTTCATCC
>DATAKV010000172.1:0-2507 GCA_036261375.1 Anaerolineales bacterium | reverse complement strand
TTGTAACCCTCCCGGTTGTGGTCCTGCAGTTCCTGGGTTTCGCCTGGCTGCATGGCGTGGAAGAAATGGACCCCGGCTGGAACCCCGCCGTTCTCCTTGTCATTGTTTTGCTGGGCATTGTTGTACATGAGCTGGTCCACGCGTTCACCTGGATGCTCCTTGGGAATAAATCATTTTCTTCTGTCAAATTCGGGTTCCAATGGAAATCTATTACTCCCTACGCACATTTGAAAGAGCCCATAGGAGTTACTGAATATCGGATCGCGACCTTCATGCCCGGTCTGCTCCTGGGCATCCTTCCCTACCTTTTCAGCCTTCTTCTCGCCGATGGGAACCTCTTCTGGTTCGGCCTGTTTCATACATCAGCTGCCGGTGGGGACTGGCTGGTCCTGTGGCTGCTTCGCAATATAAGAGCTGGCTCTCTGGTGGAAGACCATCCAACCCATGCCGGATGTTATGTGATTGAGGCATAAGCATATTAATATGGAAAAAGTAGAAAAAACAAAACCTATCATACGATCTTTTGAAAAAGAAGATATTCCGGAAATTGCAGAAGCATTTCAGAAGCTGGGCTGGAATAAGCCCAAATCACAATATGAACAATATGTACGAGAACAGCTGTATAAAGTCCGGGATGTTTATATCGCCCTGCTGAACGAACAATTCGCCGGGTATCTCACTGTCTGCTGGCAGTCCACCTATGAACCTTTTCGTGAGAAGGAAATCCCTGAAATCACAGATTTCAATGTCCTGCCGCACTACCGCCGCATGGGCATTGGCACCCAGTTGATGGACAGAGCCGAAAGTGAGATCGGGAATGTAAGCCCGGTGGCAGGTATTGGCGTGGGAATGACCCCCGACTACGGTGCGGCGCAGAGATTGTATGCACTGCGCGGCTACGTCCCCGATGGGAACGGACTGCACTACTGGGGCCGTCCGATCTATCATGGACAAGTCATCACAGCAGACGACAACCTGGCCCAGTACCTGATCAAAGAGCTGAGCCAATCTCATGGCTTCTAAAAGTATTTCTGCGCAGACCGGGCGGATGGCGCTGCGCGCTCTGCTCAAGGAAGGCTCACCTCTTGGACCGCTGAAGGTGATGGCAGAGCGTATAGGGAGGTTCTTCCAGATCCCTCTGCCCGGTTTTCGACCTTATGTCGTGTTCGGTCCCGAAGCGAACCGTAAGGTGCTGGTGACCGAACGGAACAGGCTCCTGTGGCGCAACACCGATCCCGTGACAGACCTGCTGCAGCGCGGGGTGCTTGTCACAGATGGCGAAGAGCATGACCGCTATCGCGAGCTGATGGAGCCGCCGCTTCATCCGTCTCAGCTCTCTCGCTACACCCGGATGATGATCGATCAGACCGACCGTGTCTCCTCCACCTGGAAGGCAGGCGAAGTCGTGGACATGCTGGTCGAAGCCCGCAAGATCGCACTGCTCATCATCATGCAGACCCTGTTCAGCAAGGATGTCTGGGACGACCTGCCTCGGATCTGGACCCCTGTTTTGAAATCGATTCAATACATTTCCCCTGGAATATGGATCCTCTGGAGGCGGATGCCGCGTTTGGGTTATAAGAAGCATCTTAAAACGCTGGATGATTATCTTTATCGCATCATTTCAGACCGAAGACCGTGGACCGCTGACCATCGTCCCCACGATCTCCTCCAGCACCTGATCGATGCCGGCCTGTCCGACGATGTGATCCGCGACCAGATGCTGACCATGCTTATTGCCGGGCACGATACCTCCACTGCCCTGCTGGCCTGGACGTTTGCACTGCTCGGCCAGCATCCAGAAATCCATGCCCGGCTGGTCGTCGAACTCGATGCCCAGGAAAAGTCTGAGCTGCTGGACCGGGTGCTCAAGGAAAGCCTGCGCCTGTATCCACCGATCCATATCGGCAACCGGCGTGTGGCAGAGGAGATCGAATTCTCCGAAGGCAGTATCCCTGCCGGTGAGCGGATGTTCTACTCGATCTATCTGACCCACCGCGACCCGGCGGTCTGGGAGAACGCCGGGCAATTCTGTCCCGAGCGCCATACTCATGGACGCAAGACGCCGCCGTTTGCCTATATCCCGTTTGGAGGCGGGCCGCGGGCCTGTATCGGGGCAGCCTTTGGCCAGGCAGAGGCACGGATCGTCATGGCCCGGCTTCTGCGGACCCATACATTCGAATTTACGAATCACAGAATCCATGCTCACATGGGTGCGACGCTCGAGCCGCGTCCCGGCGTGCGGATGAAGGTCGTGCGCCGAGTAGAACCGCAATGAAAAGACTAGAGACGACATGACTTACTTCGAATTTTTACTTCGCTTTCTTGTGACCCCCATTTTGATCTTTTTAGCCATCACCTGGTGGGATCAGAGGAAGGGCAAACAGATCCACACCTTCCGCAATGGCCGCGCCGTATGGATCGGCATTGCCATCCATGTGCTGCTGGCAGTCACCTACACGACGCCGTGGGACAACTACCTCGTCGCCACAGGCGTCTGGTACTAC